>NZ_JBEXPJ010000003.1:0-134795 GCF_040611995.1 Lentzea sp. NPDC006480 | reverse complement strand
TTATCCACGTCGACACCGATCCAGCAGTCGTCGAACACGGCCGCCTGATGACTGCCCGCCACAACCGGGCCACCTTCTTGCAGGCCGACGCCACCAGCGGCACCTCGACGGTGACCTTCTCGCCGCGCTGGACGAGCAGCAGGTCGACGTGCTCGATGTAGTTCTTGATCGGGTGCGTGGTGACGGTCTTGGTCAGCGCCAGCTCGCTCCCGCCGTCGAGGGCGAGGGTGAGGACGGCGTTCTGACCGTGCTCGCGGACAACACGGGCGAACTCGAGCGCCGGCAGGGCCAGGTGCTTCGGGTCGGAACCGTGGCCGTAGAGCACCGCGGGGATCTTGCCGGCGCGACGGGTACGGCGGGCTGCGCCCTTGCCGAATTCAGTGCGCTGCTCAGCGGCGAGACGGACCTCGGACACGGTGGGGTACTCCTTAACAGGTCTGGCCTTGTACGTCGGGGCGGTGCACAAGTCGTCAGCAGTTTCAGCGGTTGAGGCTTGGTGGTGGCCTGCGGCGGCGAGCAGCGCGGAAACAGAGGTCAACACGCGCGGCATCAAGCCACCGCGTCGATCACGCCGAGCTGTGGAGCTCGCCCTCGCCGAGGCAACCCGAACAGTGTAGGTGAGTGCCGGCGCGGGGTGCTAATCGCCCCCCTGCTGAGCGCACGCGGGGAGCTTTCGTTCGGCAGGAGCACACGCGGGGCCCCCGCGTCCCCCAGCAGGGAACGTGGGGCTCCCGCGTTCCCCAGAAGGGAACGTGGGGCTCCCGCGTGAACCAGAAAGGGAACGTGGGGCTCCCGCGTTGCCCTGGAGGGAACGCGGGGGCCCGGCGTTCCCCAGGAGCACACGCGGGGGCCCCGCGTGCCTCCAGAAGGAGACGCGGGGCCCCCGCGTGTGGTGTGAAGCAGGTGGGTCGTGGTTAGGCGTTGCCGTCGAACAGGGAGGTGACTGAGCCGTCCTCGAACACTTCCTGGATCACGCGGGCCAGGAGAGGTGCGATGGACAGGACGGTCATCTTCGGGAAGCGCTTCTCGGCCGGGATCGGGAGGGTGTCGGTGAACACGACCTCGCGGGCGCCGGAGTCCTGCAGGCGTTGGGTGGCCGGGCCGGAGAGGATGCCGTGGGTCGCGGCGATGACCACGTCGGCGGCGCCCTCGTTGAGCAGCTGCTTCACGGCTCCGGCGATGGTGCCGCCGGTGTCGACCATGTCGTCGATCACGATGCAGAGGCGGCCCTCCACCTTGCCGACCACGCGGTTCGAGACCACTTCATTGGGGCGAAGCGGGTCGCGGGTCTTGTGGATGAAGGCGATCGGGGCGCCGCCGAGGGTGTCCGCCCACTTCTCGGCCAGCTTGGTGCGGCCCGAGTCGGGGGAGACGACGGTGATCTCGTGGCCCGCGTACTTGTCGCGGATGTGGTCGGCCAGCAGTGGCATCGCCCACAGGTGGTCGACCGGGCCGTCGAAGAAACCCTGGATCTGCGCGGTGTGCAAATCCACCGACACGAGACGGTCGGCGCCGGCGGTCTTGAACAGGTCGGCCACCAGGCGGGCCGAGATGGGCTCGCGGCCGCGGTGCTTCTTGTCCTGACGGCTGTAGGGGTAGAAGGGCATGATCACGGTGATGCGCTTGGCCGAGGCGCGCTTCAGGGCGTCGACCATGATCAGCTGTTCCATCAGCCACTGGTTGATGGGGGAGGTGTGGGACTGGATGACGAAGGCGTCGCAGCCGCGCACGGACTCCTCGAAGCGGACGAAGATCTCGCCGTTCGCGAAGTCGTAGGCCTGCTGCGGGGTCACCGTGACGTTGAGGTGCTTCGAGACCTCCTCCGTCAGCTCTGGATATGCACGCCCGCCGAAGAGCATCAGGTTCTTCTTCGGTGTGCCGGGCATCTGCGGGTTCACGGTCAGCGACCCTCCTCTGTCTTCTCGTCATTCTGCTTCGCGAGGGCCTCTGCCGCTGCCTGAGCCGCAGCCGTACCTGCACGGCGGCTGACGACCCAGCCTTCGAGGTTGCGCTGGGGGCCGCCGGACACGGCGAGCGCGCCCGGTGGGACGTTGCGGCGCAGGATCGTGCCCGCGCCGGTGTAGGCGCCGTCGCCCACCTCGACCGGTGCCACGAACATGTTGTCCGAGCCGGTGCGGCAGTGGGATCCGACGATCGTGCGGTGCTTGTTCACGCCGTCGTAGTTGACGGTCACCGAGGCGGCGCCGATGTTGCTGTGGTCGCCGATCGTGGCGTCGCCGATGTACGAGAGGTGAGGAACCTTGGAACCCTCGCCGATCGTGGAGTTCTTGGTCTCGACGAACGTGCCGATCTTGCCCTTCACGCCCAGCGACGTGCCGGGGCGGAGGTAGGCGAACGGGCCGACGGTGGCCTTCTCGCCGATCACCGAGTCGCTGCCGTGCGTGCGCACGACGGAGGCGCCGTCGCCGACGGAGACGCCGGAGAGCGTGGTGTCCGGGCCGACGACCGCACGCGCGCCGATGACCGTGCCCGCGCGGAGCTGCACGTTCGGCTCGATCAGGGCGTCCTGGCCGACGGTCACGTCCGCGTCCACCCACACCGAGGCCGGGTCGACGACGGTCACGCCGGAGCGCATCAGGCCCTCGACGATGCGGCGGTTCATCTCGGCGCCGACGGCGGCCAGCTGCACGCGGTCGTTGATGCCCTCGACCAGCCACGGGTCGGCCGCGATCAGCGCGCCCACGCGCTTGCCGTCGCCGCGGGCGATGCCCAGCACGTCGGTCAGGTAGAGCTCGCCCTGCGCGTTGTCTGTCGACAGCCGCGAGAGGCCGTCGCGCAGCACCGCCGCGTCGAACGCGTAGACACCGGAGTTGATCTCGGTGATCAGCTGCTCGACGTCCGAGGCGTCCTTCTGCTCGACGATCCGCTGCACGGACCCGTCGGAGTCGCGCACGATCCGGCCGTAGCCGACCGGGCTCTCCACGACGGCCGTCAGCACGGTGACCGCGTTGCCCGCCGAGGAGTGCTCGGCCAGCAGGGCCTTGAGGGTCTGGGTGTCGAGCAGCGGCACGTCCCCGTAGCTCACGATCACGGTGCCGCCCAGGTCGTGCGGCAGCTCCGCCAGGCCGCACGAGACCGCGTGCCCGGTGCCCTTCTGCTCGGCCTGCACCGCGACGGTGACCTTGCGGCCGAGCGCCTCGGACAGACCATCAAGATGCTCAGTGACGGCTTCACGGCCGTGGCCGACGACGACGGCCAGGTGGTCGGGATCTGTGCCGGCCGCCGCGCGCACCGCGTGTTCCACGAGCGTTCGTCCGGCGATCCGATGCAGCACCTTGGGCGTGGACGACCGCATGCGGGTGCCTTCCCCGGCGGCGAGCACGACCGTGCTGACAGGGCCCTCGAGCATCAATGCTCTCCCTAACAGGCTGGGTGGTTCGAAGTCCGCGGACCAGCCTAAGCCTCCGCGGACGGCTCCCCCGCCACGGCCGCGACCTGGCAGCCGCCCTGGCGCTTCGCCACGTACATCGCCGAGTCGGCCCGGGACAGGGCCTGGTTGGCGGATTCGCGGGGGCGCAGCGAGATGACGCCGACCGAGAGCGTGACGCCCCGGGAGAGGTCGATTGGCAAGCCTGCCACGGCATCCACCGCCCGCCCGAGTGCTGCTTCGGCGGCGTGCAGAGGGGCTCCGGGCAGCAGCACCACGAACTCGTCACCGCCGTAGCGGGCCACCATGTCGTCGCCGCGCAGGGCCTGCCGGAGTGTGCTGGCAATCACCCGAAGAACATCATCACCCTCGGCATGTGAATGCCGGTCGTTGACGCCCTTGAAGCCGTCGAGGTCCACCAGCGCGATGGAGAACGGGTCGACCTGACCGGCGATGAGCTCGCCGATCTTGTCGTCGAGCGCCCGCCGGTTGGGCAACCCGGTGAGGGGGTCCTGCAACGCCTGCTGCGCTATCTGACCGTGCGCGCGCGTCAGCCGTTCGTGCTCGCGGCGCGTTGTGATCGTGGCGACGCGCGACTCCTGCATCCCCCACAGCTGCAGCTCCAGCGCAGCGTTGTAGGCCTCCAGCGCCGACATCGTGTGCGGGCCGCACAGGTGCGCGTACTCGCGTTCCAGCGACAGCACCAGCGACGGCTCCGACGTGTCGTGCTCCATCTGCGTGCGGGTGTCGCCGAGGACCTTCAGCGCGTCGTCCAGCCGGTTCGCCTTCACGAGGCACCTGGCCAGCGCGATCGCGACGATGATCAGCTCCCGCGCGTACATCGACAGCCCGCGCAACGACCACAGCCGGTCGAGGTGGTCCTCGCTCGGGTGCGTCAGCGCGTGGGCGGCACCGAGGATCGGCACCTGATCGGCGGCGGCGAGGTCGCGCCTGCCGGGGTGCAGCGACTGCCGGAACGGCACCTCGGCGGCCTCCGCGAGCCCGGACGCCACGTTGAACTGCTCGTGCGCGGCGTCGTGCAGGTTCACCCGTTCGAGCCGCAGACCCCAGCCGATGCGCAGCCGGGCCCGGTTCACCAGGTGCACGTAGATCTGGTGCGGCTGACCGCTCTCGCGCAACGCGTTGTTCGCGCCCGCCAGCACGTCGTCCGCCATCTCGTAGACGCCCAGCTGGGTCAGCACCAGTGCGATGTCCTGCAGCGTCGTGGCCAGCAGCTGGTCCCACGTGCGCTTGTCGAACACCGGGTCGGGCTCGGGTTCCTCGTCGAGCATCATCGCGAGCGCCGCCGCGATCTCGGTCAGCGCCTTGTCCTCGGCGTTGCCCAGCAGGAACCGGCGTCCGCGCAACGCCCGCGCGTCCGCCTCCAGCACGATCAGGCCGTGACGGCGGCAGTGGGCGAGCATCTCGTCGAGCTGCGGGTCGGACATGTCGACGAGGCCGGGCGTCACCAGCCGGACCACGGCCGCGGCTCTGAGCAGCTGCGCGACGATGCGGGGCTCACCACGGCCCTGCGCCTCGGCGAGGATGTGGTCGATCTCGGACGCCGCGTCGAGCTGTGCGGCGAGGTGGCTGCTCTGGGCCACGGCGACAAGTTCGCTCGCGCGGCCCACCAGCCACGCGTCGGACATCTCGTGGTGGCGGTGGCCCACGTTGCCCTGCTCGTCGACCGCTTCCTCGGGCAGCTTCGCACCTCCCAAGACCACAGAACTGCACCCATCTCCTGGGCCTTGCTCCGCCACCAGGATTCGAACCTGGACCATCTGAACCAAAATCAGAGGTGCTGCCTTTACACCATGGCGGAACGGGCGAACTCGCGCCCGCCCTGCGCACATGTTGTCACGAGACGTCCTCTTCTTGTCCAACCACCACTCATCCGGCTCAGTTCAAGATCACGGCTTCGCGCCGACTGACCTGGTCAGAAAGTCGCCGAGCGCGTCGCGGTACGTGTCGGTCGCCACATTCCACCCCGACGTGTGGTCCGCGCCGGGGATCTCCACGTACTGCAGCGGCCACCCGAGCCCGGCCGCCGCCGTCGCCAGGTCGCGGGACGACTGGGCGGGCACGGTGCCGTCCGCGGAGCCGTGGAAGAGCAGCGTCGGCGGCTTGAGCGCGGGTGGGTTGCGGACCAGGTCGAACCGGTCGAAGTCGATGCCGGCCCGCCAGCCGGACACGAGCTCGGCGACCGGCGTGAGCCACGTCGGCACGCCCCGGTTCTGCGCCTGCAGGTTCAGCGTCTGCGTCCAGTTCGTGACGGGGGAGTCGAGCACGACGCCGTTGACCGCCGCCGCGACACTTGAACGGGCCAGGGTCTGGCCGACGATCGCGCCGCCCATCGACCAGCCGTAGAGCACGATCTTCCGCGCGCCCTGGTTCTGCGCGTACTTGATCGCGGCCTCGACGTCGCGCCACTCGGTGTCGCCGAGGTGGTAGAGCCCGTCGGGGGACGCGGGCGCGCCGGTGTCGTTGCGGTAGCTGATCAGCAGAACGGGCAACCCCGCACTGTGCAGCTGAGGAACGACGCGCAGGCCCTCCTCCCGCTTCGCGCCACGCCCGTGGACGTTGATGACCCACGTGTCGTTCTTGGTGGCGGGCACGAACCACGCGGGCATGTCGCCGAGCTCGGTCGGCACGCCGACCTCGCTGTAGACCAGGCCGAGCGCGGTCTTCGGGTTGCCCTCGTAGACGGCGTTCTCGACGCGGACCCTCGTGCCGTCCGGCGGTGCGTTGCCCTCCAGCAACGGCCGTTCGACGCGGCCGTCCTCGCTCGTCGCGATGTCGCCGACCTTCGCCGTGCCGCCCGGCCAGATGAGGCCCATCGTGCCGCGTTGCAGCGAAGCGTCCGACTCGGCGAGCACGACGTTCTTGTCGTCCTTGCCCAGTGCGGTGTCCGGGTACTGCCCGGCCCACGGGTCGACGTCGAGCAGCTCGCCGCTGTAGTACCAGCCGACACCGCCCAGAGCGGCCGTGACCAGTACGAGCAGGGCGAGCAGCGAGGTCACGGCGATCCGGATGATCTTGCGTCTGGCCATCCCCCGATGATGCCTCGCGCAGGTCTCGATTCCATGCGACACAGCGTGGTGATCCTGAGAACTCTCCGTGAGTTTCCACGTGGGGTCTGGTGGAGAAGGTTCACCTAACCTACGCTTCCGTAAGTTACGGTTGCGTAGGTACGTCACTCCTCAATACGTCCCTCGACTCCCCCTAGAGGTACCCGTATGACTTCGACGATGGACCGGTCCACTGACCAGGGCCCGAAGCCGTTGATCGACGGACAACGCGGTCATGCCGAGCAGTTCGGCGTCTACGTGTTCGTCATCGTTCCCTTCCTCGCTCTGCTGGCCGCGGTTCCCTTCGCCTGGGGCTGGGGCCTCGGCTGGGTCGACGTGGCGCTCTTCGTGGCCTTCTACTACCTCTCCGGCCTCGGTGTGACGATCGGTTACCACCGGTACTTCACCCACGGCTCGTTCAAGGCCAACCGCGCGTTGAAGATCGCGCTGGCCATCGCGGGCTCGATGGCGTTGCAGGGCCCGGTGATCGACTGGGTGGCCGACCACCGCCGCCACCACGCGTTCTCGGACCGCGAGGGCGACCCGCACTCGCCGTGGCTCTTCGGCACCGGCCCCGCCGCGCTGGCCAAGGGTTTCTGGCACGCGCACATGGGCTGGCTGTTCGAGCGCGACAAGACCAACCACAAGCGCTTCGCCCCGGACCTGATGGCCGACAAGGACATCGTGTGGGTCGACAAGCTCTTCGTGCTGTGGACGACGATCTCGCTGGCACTGCCCGGCGTGCTGGGCGGCCTGATCACGTGGTCCGTCTGGGGCGGCCTGACGGCGTTCTTCTGGGCAGGCCTCGTCCGCGTCGCGTTCCTGCATCACGTCACGTGGTCGGTCAACTCGATCTGCCACATGGTCGGCGACCGCCCGTTCGCGGCGCGTGACCGGTCCGCCAACGTCTGGGCGCTGGCGATCTTGAGCTTCGGCGAGTCGTGGCACAACCTGCACCACGCCGACCCGACCTCCGCGCGGCACGGCGTGAAGCGCGGGCAGATCGACACCTCGGCCCGCCTGATCTGGCTGTTCGAGAAGTTCGGCTGGGCCACGCAGGTCCGTTGGCCCAGTGAGCAGCGGCTGGCCAGGATCAGCGTGAAGAAGTGAGGGCCGTAGGCTGGCTCGGGTGACCAGGGTCAGGATGACGGGCAAGGAACGCCGAGAGCAGCTCCTGGACGTCTCCCGCGCCCTGTTCGCCGAGAAGGGCTTCGACGCCACCTCGATCGAGGAGATCGCGCACCGCGCGAGCGTGTCGAAGCCCGTCGTCTACGAGCACTTCGGCGGCAAAGAGGGCATCTACGCCGTTGTCGTCGACCGCGAGATGCAACGCCTGATGGACCAGATCGTGCAGGCGCTGGACGACGGTTCGCACCCGCGCGAGCTGCTGGAACAGGCCGCCTGCGCGCTGCTCGACTACATCGAGGGCTCGACGGACGGGTTCCGCATCCTGGTGCGGGACTCGCCCGTCGCTTCGTCTTCCGGCACGTTCTCCTCGCTGTTGAACGACATCGCGTCGCAGGTCGAGCACATCCTCGCGCTGCACTTCGCCAAGCAGGGCTACGACCGCAAGCTCGCCGCGTTGTACGCGCAGGCGTTGGTCGGGATGGTCGCGCTGACCGGGCAGTGGTGGCTCGAGGCGCGCAAGCCGAAGAAGGACGAGGTGGCGGCGCACCTGGTCAACCTGGCCTGGAACGGCCTGTCCGCGTTGGAGCACAAGCCCAAGCTGCGCAGCCGTACGTGAGCTGCCCGTTGTACTTTAGTAAGCGCACATATAATATGCGTGCATGACAAATTACGAGTTCGAGCACAGCGTGGTGGGGCCGGCGTCCGTCGAGGCGGTCTGGGCGTTGTGGAGCGACGTCGGCCGTTGGGTGGAGTGGGACGAGGGCGTGGAGTCGGTGACGCTGTCCGGTCCGTTCGCCACTGGGTCTCGCGGCGAGATGGTGATCAAAGGCCAGGGCGCGATCCCGTTCGAGCTGACCTCGGTCGAGGAGGGCGTCGGGTTCGTGGACGAGACGTCCGTGGAGGGTGCGCTGTTGAGGTTCTCGCACCGCGTGGAGCAGGTGGCCGAGGGTGTGCGCGTCACGCATTCCGTGGTGATCGAGGGGCCTGCGGCAGCGTTCCTCGGCCCCGTTGTGACGGCCGACTTGCCAGACGCGGTGGAGGCGCTGGTGAAATTGGCCTCGTGACGCGGTTCTCCGGCCCGGACGACTCTCCGGGCTTCCTGTTGTGGCGGGTGACGCTCGCGTGGCAGCGGGCCATGCGGGCGGCGCTGGCCCCGCACGACCTGACGCACGTCCAGTTCGTGCTGCTGGCGTCGTTGTGGTGGCTGGTCGGGCACAGCGGTCCGCCGTCGCAGCAACGTCTGGCCGAGCAAGCAGGCACCGATCCGATGATGACCTCGCAGGTCCTGCGCAAGCTCGCGGACCGCGCGTTGATCTCACGGGAGGTCGATCCGGCGGACTCCCGCGCGCGGTTGCTCGATCTGACGGCTGAGGGAAAAGCGCTGGTGGCCAAGGCCATGAAGGACGTCGAGGACGCGGACGCCGCGTACTTCGCGGGGTTGGGCGACGAGCAGCAGGCGTTCGTCCGGGGCCTCACACGTCTTCTGTGAGCCTGAGCAGCTTGTCGTTCGAACCGTTCGACGTCGTGAGGTAGAGCGACCCGTCCGGCGCGGTGCGGGCGGCCCTGAGTCGTCCGTACTTGTCGTTGAGCTCGTTGGGGATGCTGACGTTCTGGACCTTGCCCTGTGCGTCGAGCGTGAACAGCAGCAGCTTCGAGCCTTTGAGTGCGGTGATCGCGAGCTTGCCGTTCCAGAAGGCGGCCTGGCAGATCGCCTCGGTCGGCGAACCCGACGACCACACGGCGGGGACGGCGTCCGGGAACCGCTTTAGGTCGGTCATCGGCACGCTCTCGTCGTAGCCGCCCTGCGTACCGCCCTTGGACGGGTCCCAGCCGTAGTTGGCGCCCGCTTTGAGCAGGTTGACCTCGTCGTCGACGTCCGGCCCGTGCTCGCTGGAGAACACCTGGTCGGTGCCGGGGCGGAAGACCACGCCCTGCACGTTGCGGTGGCCGTAGGTGTAGATCCGGCGTTCGTTGGCGTTCGACGACGACGCGAACGGGTTGCCCGCGGCGCCCTCGCCGGTCTCGGCGTCGAGCCGCAGCACCTTGCCACCGAGACTGGTCCTGTCCTGCGGGTTGCGGGCCTGTGCGATGTCACCGGTCGCCACGAACATGGTCCCGTCGGGCGCGAGCGTCGGGCGGCACCCGGAGTGCCTGCCGCTCGAGTTGGACGGCATGCCGGTGACCAGGTCCTTCACCTTGGTGGCGCGGGTGCCGTCGAGCCGGAACGTCACCAGCCGCACGTCTTTCGTCGTGTTGTAGCAGGTGGTGAAGCGCTGGCCGTCGGGGTGGATCACGAGTCCCATCAGCCCGCCCTCGCCCCGCACCTGGATGTCGGCGAGGTCGATGTCGACGGGCGTGGCCTGGCCGTTCTTGACGAGCTTGAGGCGGCCTGGGCGTTCGGTGACGAGCATCGAGCCGTCTTTCAGGAACCCGATGTCCCAGGCGTGTTCCAACCCGCCCACGACCTCTTCGACCTTCAGGCCCTGTGGCGCGGGTGCCTTGGACGGCGCGTTGCCGCCTGGTTCCGGCGCGGAGCAGGCCGCGACCACCAGCACCGACACAGCAACGAGTGCGCGCATGTCCTGACTATGCGTTTTGTGCCGTGGAGGTTCCGTAAGGCCGCTCGACGGGCAGCAGCGCCCGTGCCGCGTCGAGGTCCAGCGCCCGCGCCTTCTCGTGACTGCTCGATATTCGCTGGAGCGAGCCGATTTCGCCGTGACACGGTCATCAACATGGAAATCACCCGCATCAACCCCGCCCAGCTGCACGAACCGCCCGGCTACCACCACGTCACGATCGTCGAGGCCGGCCGGACCGCCTACCTGGCCGGCCAGTGCCCTATAGGCCCGGACGGCCAACTGGTCGGCCCGGAAGACCTCGGCGCGCAGATCGGCCAGGTCGCGGCGAACGCCCTGACAGCCCTCACCGCGGCCGGTGCGCAACCCCGCCACGTCGTCCGTTCCGTCGTGTACGTGGTGAGCTCCGACCGGGAGGTCCTGGCCGAGGCCTGGCAACGGCTGACCGCCTCCGCGATCGGCCCGGCCTTCACCTCCGCGAGCACTCTGCTCGGCGTCGCCCAGCTCGGATTCCCAGGTCAGCTCGTCGAGGTCGACCTCACCGCCGCCCTGCCGCAGCCCCGCTAGAGCCACCCGATAGGGGTTCGCGCGACGAGCTATGGTGGTTGGTGAGGCCCCTCGTCCCAGGCAGGGGTCTGTCTGGCGTTCCGCACTCGACGGGGTTTCTCACATGCCGCTGCTCGGCCTGCTCGATGGTGTCCTGCCCGACAAAGCCCTCCGCACGTTGATCGACTCCGCCGGCGTTCCCGAGCTGGAGCTGGACGGTCCGCTGGCCGCCCGCCCGCTGGTCGCCGCGGCTCTGTCCACCGCAAGGCCGGTGCTGGCCGTGACGGCTACCGGCCGCGAAGCCGAGGAGCTGACCGGTGTCCTCAAGGACCTGATCGGCGCCGACAAGGTCGCGTTCTTCCCGAGCTGGGAGACGCTGCCGCACGAACGCCTGTCGCCCCGCGCGGACACGGTCGGCGCGCGCCTGCAGGTGCTGCGCCGGCTCAAGCACCCCGAGGGCAACCCGATCCGGATCCTCGTGACGACGGTCCGCAGCCTCATCCAGCCGATGGCGCCCGGTCTCGGCGATCTCACGCCGGTGCACCTGAAGGTCGGCGAGGAGCAGGACTTCGCCGAGCTCATCACACGGCTCGCCGAGAACGCCTACACGCGCGTCGACATGGTCGAGAAGCGCGGTGAGTACGCGACTCGCGGCGGCATCCTCGACATCTTCCCGCCGACCGCGGAGCACCCGTTCCGCGTCGAGTTCTGGGGCGACGAGGTCAGCGAGATCCGGCCGTTCTCGGTGCAGGACCAGCGGTCGCTGCCGGACGAGATCACCGAGTTCGTCGCGCCGCCGTGTCGTGAGCTGCTGCTGACCGACGACGTCAAGGAGCGCGCCGCGAGCCTTGCCGAGGAGCACCAGTCGGACGCCCACCTCGCCGAGATGCTGGAGAAGATCTCCAACGGCATCGCGGTCGAGGGCATGGAGGCGCTCATCCCCGCGTTGTGCCCCGGCGAGCTGCAGTTGCTCACCGAGGTCGTCGAGCCGGGCACCCACGTCCTGCTCAACGACCCGGAGAAGATCCGCGCGCGAGCGGCCGACCTGGTCCGCACCGGGCAGGAGTTCCTCGAAGCCTCCTGGATGGCCGCGGCGGGGGGCGGCAAGGCGCCGATCGACCTGGGGCGCAGCGCGTACCAGAGCATCAGCGAGATCGCGGAGAAGGCGCGCAACAACGACCGTCCGTGGTGGACGCTCAGCCAGCTCACCACCGACGCGCCGGACGTCGTGCACCTCGACGTGAAGCCGGTCGAGGCCTACCAGGGCGACGTCGAACGCGCCTTCGCGGACCTCAAGGCGCACACGGCGACGGGTGGCGCGGCGGTGCTCGTGGTGCCCGGTGCCGGTACCGCGCAGCGTGCCGTGGAACGCATGCAGGACGCCGAGATCGCTGCCATGCACGTCGAATCCCTCGATGAGGCACCGAAAGCACGGACCGTCACGGTCGTGCGCGGTGCGCTCGAAGACGGCTTCGTGCTGCCGGACCTCGCGCTGGTCGTGCTGACCGAGACCGACCTGACCGGCGGTCGCGGCGGTACGTCCACAAAGGACATGCGCAAGATGCCGTCCAAGCGGCGCAACGCGGTGGACCCGCTGGCGCTCAAGGCGGGCGACTACGTGGTGCACGAGCAGCACGGCATCGGCAAGTACGTGGAGATGGTCCAGCGCACGGTCGCGGGCGCCACCCGTGAGTACCTCGTTCTCGAATACGCGAGCAGCAAACGCGGCCAGCCCGGCGACCGGCTGTTCGTGCCGACCGACCAGCTCGACGAGGTCAGCCGGTACGTCGGCGGCGAGCTGCCGAGCCTCAACAAGCTCGGCGGCAGCGACTGGAAGAACACGAAGTCCAAGGCGCGCAAGGCGGTCAAGCAGATCGCGGCCGAGCTCGTGCAGCTCTACGCGGCCCGGCAGTCCGCCCCCGGCCACGCGTTCGCCAGCGACACGCCCTGGCAGCGCGAGCTGGAGGACGCCTTCGCGTTCACCGAGACTCAGGACCAGATGGCCGCGATCGACGAGGTCAAGGCCGACATGGAACGTTCCGTGCCGATGGACCGCGTCATCTGCGGTGACGTCGGCTACGGCAAGACGGAGATCGCGGTCCGCGCGGCGTTCAAGGCGGTGCAGGACGGCAAGCAGGTCGTCGTGCTGGTGCCGACGACCCTGCTCGCGCAGCAGCACCTCAACACGTTCGCCGAGCGCATGCGCCAGTTCCCGGTGAACATCAAGGGGCTGAGCCGCTTCACCGACCCGCAGGAGTCGCAGCAGACCCTCGCGGGCCTCGCGGACGGCGAGGTCGACATCGTGATCGGCACGCACCGGCTGCTCCAGAAAACCGTGCGGTACAAGGACCTTGGCCTCGTGATCGTCGACGAGGAGCAGCGGTTCGGCGTGGAGCACAAGGAGCACATCAAGGCGCTCAGGACCCACGTCGACGTGCTGACGATGTCCGCCACGCCGATCCCGCGCACGCTGGAGATGTCGCTCGCCGGCATCCGCGAGATGTCGACGATCCTGACGCCACCGGAGGAACGGCACCCGATCCTCACCTACGTCGGCGCGTACGACGACAAGCAGGTCGGCGCCGCGATCCGGCGCGAGCTGATGCGCGACGGCCAGGTCTTCTACGTGCACAACCGGGTCTCGACGATCGAGAAGGCCGCGAAGCGCATCCGCGAGCTGGTGCCGGAAGCCCGCGTGGTCACCGGGCACGGCCAGATGAACGAGGACAAGCTCGAACACCTCATCCAGGGTTTCTGGGAACGCGAGTACGACGTTCTGGTCTGCACCACGATCGTCGAGACCGGCCTCGACATCTCCAACGCCAACACGTTGATCGTGGAGCGCGGCGACCTGCTCGGCCTCGCCCAGCTGCACCAGCTGCGCGGCCGCGTCGGCCGTGGTCGCGAGCGCGGGTACTCGTACTTCCTGTACCCGCCGGAGACACCGCTGACCGAGACCGCGCACGACCGGCTCGCGACGATCGCGCAGAACACCGAGCTGGGCGCCGGCATGGCCGTCGCGATGAAGGACCTGGAGATCCGCGGCGCCGGCAACATCCTCGGCGCCGAGCAGTCCGGGCACATCGCCGGCGTCGGCTTCGACCTGTACATCAGGCTGGTGGGCGAGGCCGTCGAGGCGTTCCGCAAGCACGCCGGAGCGGACGGGGGCGAGATCGAGGAGGAGCTCGCCGAGGTCCGCGTGGATCTCCCGGTCGACGCGCACATCCCGCACGAGTACGTGCCGGGTGAGCGCCTTCGCCTGGAGGCCTACCGCAAGATCGCGGCCGCATCCGACGAACCGGCGCTGCAGGCCGTCTGGGACGAGCTCAAGGACCGCTACGGCACGCCGCCGGAGCCGGTGGAGCGCCTGCTCAGCGTCGCCCGGCTGCGGCACACCTGCCGCCGGCACGGCGTCACCGAGGTGATCGCGATGGGCCAGAACATCCGGTTCGCGCGGTTGGAGTTGCTCGACTCGCAGCTGGTCAGGTTGCGCCGGTTGTTCCCGAAGGCCCTCTACAAGCAGGCCCTGGGCACGGTCACCGTGCCTAGGCCGACAGAGGGAGCAGCCGGCGGCCGGATGGGTGCACCGCAGCTGCGCGACCAGGAGCTGTTGAACTGGTGCGGTGCGTTCCTCGACTCACTCGCGGGGACTCCCGTGACCCCGGTCACCAAGGCGTGAGAGGGTAGATCCTCGTGAGCACTGTTCTGAAGCGTTTCTCGCTGGTCGGTGTTGCTGTGGCGCTGCTCGCCACCGGCTGTGGCACCGGTCCCGCCAAGGCTGGTTCGGCCGCGATCGTCGGGGGTCAGGCGATCGAGCTGAAGACCGTCCAGGACCGCACCATCACGGTGCTCAAGAAGGAGCCCGCGGCCCAGCAGATGCAGGACCAGGGCAAGCTCGACCAGGTGTCGCGGCTGGTGCTGGCCGACGAGATCTCCCACCGGATCGCCGACTACGCGGCGCAGCGCGAGAACATCGTGGTCGACGGGACCAAGGTGTACGACGCCATCCAGGAGAAGGGCGGCCCCGAGGCCGCCGCGAAGCAGAGCGAGCAGGACGCCACCACGATCGAACGCCGCACCCGCGACGTCCTCGTGATGGGCGAGCTGGCGAAGCGCAACCTCGGCACGCTCGAGGTCGTGATCGACTTCTTCCAGACCAAGGACCCGAAGGAAGCGAAGGCGAAAGCCGCCGAGGTCGCGGCCGACTCCTCGAAGATGTCGCGGTTCATCCAGGAGGCCCCGCGCACCACCGGTGGCCAGCAGGCGTCGGCGACGAACCAGAAGGTCCGCGTCACCGAGAACCCGTCGCTGGTGCACACCATGCTGTGGGGCGTGAAGCCCGGCACCGTCGTGGCCTTCCCGGCCGACGAGCAGCAGTCCAGCTGGATGGTCGCGCTGGTCAAGGAGCGCAACAAGGTCTCGCCGACCCCCGGTGAGGACGACCTGAGCGAGCGCATCGACCCGCGCCTGCTCGCCGCGTTCGGCCTGCGGATCGCCCAGTACCTCGCGGCGGACCTGAACATCGAGGTCAACCCCCGCTACGGCGTGTGGGACCCGACCGACGCGACCGTCGTGGGCAACGCCGGTGAGCGCGCCGGGTACGTCGGGGTGACCGCGACCAAGAACAAGTCTTGATCACCGCAGTCGTCCTGAGCGAGCGGCTCGACGCGGTGCTGCCCGCTGCCGCCCTGCCCGCGTTGCGCACGGCCAAGGCCGTTTACGCGGGCGAGGGCGTGGCGCTGGAGTTCTGGTCCTCGCTGGGCGTGGACGGGCCTGCTCCCGCTGTCGTCGAGGACGGCGCCGTGGTGATCACGACCTCGGCCGAGGCGTATCCGGACGCGCACGTGATCACGACGCCGGAGCCGATGGGGGCCGCGTTGCTCGACGCGGCCGCCGTGATGCACCGGCTGCGTTCTCCTGGCGGATGCCCGTGGGACGCCGAGCAGGACCACCAGTCGTTGCGCCAGTACCTCGTCGAGGAGACCTTCGAGCTGCTGGAGGCGATCGAGGACGGCGACCGCGCGGCGATGCGCGAGGAGCTGGGCGATGTCCTGCTCCAGGTGCTGTTCCACGCGCGCGTCGCGGCCGAGGATCCCGCTGATCCGTTCGACATCGATGCGGTCGCGACTGAACTGGTGACGAAGCTCGTCGGGCGCCACCCGCACGTCTTCGAGGGCCACGATCCCGCCGTGCACGACGCCACGTCGCAGCAGCACCGGTGGGAGGAGCTGAAGCAGGTCGAGAAGCAGCGCGAGTCCAGTGTGGACGGTGTCGCGCTCGGTCAGCCCGCCGTCGCCCTGGCCGCGAAGCTGGTGCAGCGCACCAAACGCGCGGGACTCCCCGTCGATCTGCTGCCGGAAGGTGACGACACGGGCACGACGTTGTTCGCCGTGACCGCGTTGTCGAAGCTCGCCGGGGACGACCCGGAGACAGAGCTTCGCCAGATCTGCCGCCGTTTCGCCGCGAACGTTCGGGAAGCCGAGGCGAAGGCCAGGGCCGAAGGTGTGGATTCTCTGACAGCAGAGGACTGGCGGAGGTTTTGGCCCTCCTGAACCGGTGAACGTGGGCTAACGTCGATCACGTGACTTACCTCCGTTTCCCGCACCTGCGCGGTGACTTGGTGACGTTCGTGGCCGAGGACGACGTGTGGCTCGCACCCGTCGGCGGAGGAAGGGCCTGGCGCGCGTCGGCGGATCAGGTGCCGGCCCGCTCGCCGCGGTTCTCGCCGGACGGCACCCAACTGGCCTGGGCGAGCTGGATCGACGGCGCGCCCGAGGTGCGGGTGGCCCCTGTGGACGGTGGCCCGGCCCGCCGGTTGACGCACTGGGGAGTGGCCCGCACGGCGGTGTCCGGGTGGACTCCGGACGGGCGAGTGCTCGCCGTGTCGACCACCGGGCAGATGTCCCGTCACCGCAAGCAGGCGCACGCCGTCCCGCTCGACGGCGGACCGTCCGAAGTGCTGCCGTACGGGTGGGTCAACGACGTCTCGTTCGGTCCGGACGGGCAGGTCGTCACGTCGTCGAGCTACATGCAGGAACCCGCGAACTGGAAGCGGTACCGCGGTGGCACGGCGGGCAAGCTGTGGGTCGATCTCGCCGGTGATGGCGAGTTCGCACGGATTCTCGGTGATCTCAAGTCGTCGCTGACGAACCCGATGTGGATCGACGGGCGGATCGCGTTCCTGTCCGACCACGAGGGCGTCGGCAGCGTGTACTCGGTGCTGCCGGACGGCACCGACCTCCGCCGCCACACTTCCGGGGAGTTCTACGCGCGCAACGCTTCCAGCGACGGCTCGCGGGTGATCTTCCATCAGGCCGGCGAGTTGTGGCTGCTGGAAGGCCTGTCGGACCTGCGCAAGCTCGACATCAAGCTCGGCGGGCCGCGCACCGGCCTGCAACCGCACCACGTCAAGGCTTCCGGCAACGTCGAGTCGTTCAGCGTCGACCACACGGGCCGTGCCTCCGCCGTCGAGGTTCGTGGGTCCGTGCACTGGGTGACGCATCGCGATGGCCCTGTGCGCGCGTTGTCCGACCGCTCGGACGTGCGGGCGCGACTGCCGAGGGTGCTCGGCGAGACCGATCACGTGGTGTGGGTGACGGATGTCGAGGGTGAGGAAGCCCTGGAGATCGCGCCCGTCGGCGGCGTCGAGCCCGGGAACACCGCGCGTCGCGTTGCCGCTGGGGTGCTGGGGCGGGTGATGTCGCTGGCTGCCGCGCCTGATGGTTCGCGGGTGGCCGTTGCGACGCACGACGGCCGGTTGTTGTTGGTGGACATCGCTTCTGGCGAGGTTCGCGAGGTCGTGTCCGGCGCCAACGCGCACATCACGCACCTGGCGTTCTCACCCGACTCGGCTTGGCTGGCGTGGTCGCATCCCGGGCCGAACCCGTTGCGGCACATCAAGATGGTGAACACCTCTGATCTGTCCGTTGTGGACGTCACGCCGTTGCGGTTCGCCGACTTCGCGCCTTCGTTCACCGAGGACGGGAAGTATCTGGCGTTCCTGTCGATCCGTGCGTTCGACCCGGTGTACGACGCGCACGTGTTCGACCTGTCGTTCCCCACGGGCTGTCGGCCGCACCTCGTGCCGTTGGCCGCCACCACGCCGTCGCCGTTCGCCCCGATGCACGGCGGGCGTCCCGTTGGTGACGAGGACAAGGACTCCGACGACGAGGACGAGAAGACGTCGGTCACTCGGGTCGACGTCGAGGGGCTCGCCGATCGCGTGGTGCCGGTGCCGGTCGCGGCCGCCGAGTACGTCGGGCTGAAGGCTGCCCGGGGCGGGTTGCTGTGGCTGCGCCGGCCGTTGCTCGGGGTGCTGGGCGACAACCTGGCGTCGCCGGAAGCCCGCCCGCCGCGGACGGTGCTGGAGCGGTTCGACTTCACGAAGCTGAAGACCGAGTGCCTGGCGGACAGCGCGGAAGCGTTTGCGGTGTCCGGTGACGGCAAGCGGATGGTCATCGAGGACCGCGGTGACCTGCGGGTCGTGCCGACCGACAGCAAGGCCGACGAGGACTCCGCGGACTGCGTGGAGATCGACCTCGCGCGGGTGCGGGTCGTGGTCGACCCGGCTTTGGAGTGGGCCCAGATGTACGCCGAGAACGGGCGGCTCATGCGCGACCACTTCTGGCGCACGGACATGGGCGGCGTCGACTGGCAGGGCGAGCTGGACCGCTACCGGCCGCTGGTGGCCGAGGTGGGCAGCCACGACGATCTCGTCGACCTGCTGTGGGAGGTGCAGGGCGAGCTCGGCACCTCGCACGCGTACGTGTGGGGTGCGGCGCCGCACGTGCCCGCGTCACGTCGCCAGGGGTTGCTCGGGGCTGATCTTTCCTTGGTGGACGGCTCGTGGGTGGTGTCGCGGGTGATCCCCGGCGAGACGTCCGACCCGCACGCCCGGTCGCCGCTGGCCGCTCCTGGGGTGGCCGTGCGCGCTGGGGACGCCATCGTGGCCGTTGACGGGCGTCCGGTCGGACTGGCCGGCCCAGGGGCGTTGTTGGTGGGGACCGCGGGTAAGCCCGTGGAGCTGACCGTGCGGCCCGGTGGTGGTGGCGAGCTGCGACGCGTCGTGGTGGTGCCTCTGGCTGATGAGGAGCCGCTGCGCTACCACTCGTGGGTGGCTGACCGACGCGCGTTCACGCATCAGCTGTCCGGTGGCCGGGTGGGCTACCTGCACGTGCCGGACATGATGGGTGCCGGGTGGGCTCAGCTGCACCGCGACCTGCGGGTGGAGCTGGCGCGTGAGGCGCTGGTGCTGGACGTGCGGGAGAACGGCGGCGGCCACACCTCGCAGCTGGTGATCGAGAAGCTCGGCCGCAAGGTCATCGGCTGGTCGGTCGCTCGCGGGTACACGGCCTCCGAGTCGTACCCGCAGGACGCGCCGCGCGGACCGGTCGTGGCGGTGGCCGACGAGTTCGCCGGTTCGGACGGCGACATCGTCAACGTGGCCATCAAGGAGCTCGGCATCGGACCGGTCGTCGGGGTCCGGACGTGGGGCGGTGTCATCGGTATCGACATGCTCTACTCGCTCGTCGACGGCACCATGGTCACCCAACCGAGGTACGCGTCCTGGTTCAAGGGTCACGGGTGGGCGGTGGAGAACTACGGTGTCGACCCGGACATCGAGGTGGTCATGTCGCCGTCCGACCGCGTTTCCGGCCGCGACCCACAACTGGAGAAGGCCGTTTCGTTGGCCCTGGAAAGCCTTTCATCTTCACCTGCTGCTCACGCTCCGGAGTTGCCGCCGCTGGCCTGACCACCCCATCGTGTGACTAAAGAACTGTGACGCACTGTTCCATGTGGACGATCAACCAAGTGGAACAGTCGTCACCGTTCGGGGGTGTGTCCCAGATGAGTCACCGTGATGAGCCGCGCAGCGGTCGCGGATGCTTCGGAGCCGTGGTCGTCGTGCCGTTCTTGGCACTGGGCGGCATGTTCGCGTTGATCGCGCTCACCGGGTCGCCGGATGAGGCGCCGCTGGCCGCGCCTCCACCGGCTCGGCCCACGTCGCAGTGGTGGACTGAGCCGTTCGAGACCGGGACCTCGTTGTCCACGGTCACTGAGACCGTGGTGGTCGAAGGGGCGGCCCGGGAGGTTCGGGCTGCTCGGTTGGCCACGCAGACTCGGGTTGCGGTGTCCACGGTCACGGAGACTGTGCGGAGTACTGCCGGGGGGAAGCCGCCTGCTACTGGGCGGAATGAGCCTCCGGCTGGGCCTCGGGAGGAAGAACCCACCGAGGTGGTTCCTCCGTCCAGTTCGGACAGTGCTTCGCCGCCGGTGGTCACGTCGTCGTCGGCTTTGCCGCCTGCGCCGCCGGTTCCTCCGGTTGTGGTGCCGCCTGCTTCGTCTTCGCCTACTGCTCCTGTTACTGGGACGCCCACGCCTTCTGCGCCTCGGTCTGAGGATCCGGTTCCGCCTTCTACTACGCCTACTACGCCGGCGCCGCCTTGTGAGCGCGGGGAGCCGTTGCCTTCTGTTCCTGAGGTCCCGGCTTCGCCGGGAGAGGTTTCCGTCGGGGCGTCCGTGGAGTTGCCACTGCCTTCCCCTGCTGAGGTTTCGTCCACGTCCTCCGCGCCTCCGGCAGGGGTCTGAGAAAGAGGGTTGGGGTTTCCTTCCGCCAGGCCTCAACCCTCTTCAGAGCTTCTAGAGCGCACAGATGGTGTGCAGTGCGGGGTTGGGTGTTGCCCCTGTGCCGGTCTGCCCCGACTTGACCGGTCAGTGTCCCCCTGGGCCGCCCGACCTGCGGGGCAGCGGTTGTGCCGCTGCCCCGTTTCTGCGTCGCACTGCTAGGAGGCGCTCGCCCTGGCGTAGGCGTCGGCTCCGCTGAACACGTTTTGGCCGTACTCCACGGAGTTGTTGTAGGCCATCACCGCCGACCACCAGCCCTGGCCGGTGCCCAGGTCTCGTGCGCCGCCCGCGCAGAGGTAGCGGGCGGCGGTGAGAGCGGCGTCGTCGATGTTCTGGGGGTCTGCCGGTTTGCCGTCGCCCGCTGCTCGCTCTGCCCAGCGGTTCCAGGTGCCTGGGATGAACTGCATCGGGCCCACGGCGCGGTCCCACGTCGTGTCGCCGTCGAGGCGGCCGCCGTCGGTGTCCTGGATTGCCCGGACTCCTGCGGAGCCGTTGAGCGGGATGCCGATGATCGGGCGCGACGGGAGGCCGTTGTCCTGGAGGTGGGCGCCGAAGATGCTGCCGTGGTGGGACTCGACTCGGCCGATGCCGGCGAGGGTGGCCCAGGAGATTCGGCAGGCCGGGGCTTCGCGTTGCATGGCCAGGTCGGCGGAGGCGTAGGCCTGCAGGGCGCGCTGGGGGATGTCGGTTTTCGAGGCGACTCGGGTGGCCCAGTCGGCCAGTGGGTTGGGGTCCGCTCGGGTGCCTGGGGCGGCGGCGTTGCCAGGGGCTGCGGCGCCTGGTTGGACGTCCTGGATGGGGACGAGGAACGGGGGCGGGCCTGGTTGGGCGGCGTCTCTGCGGTTCAGGGCGCCCAGGGCCCAGGCGCCTGCGGCAACTACGACGATCAGCAGCAGCACCAGGATGACGCGGCCGAAGATGTTGCCGTAGTTGGGGCGGCGGACCGGGGTTTTCAGGGGCGGCGGCGGGACCACGGGATCCAGGCTACGTGCTCGGCACGGTCGGTGACGGGCGTGAACGTGATGAAACCGGCACTGATGGCGGCTGGACATACAGGTGAGGCTTACCTTAAATAAGGCCGACCTAATTTGCTGGAGGCGTCGAGATGTTGTTCACCAATGGGCTGATCGGGCTGCGGGAAGGGCTTGAGGCCGCTCTCGTGGTGAGCATCTTGATCGCATTCCTGGTGAAGACCGACCGGAGGCACGCGCTCAAGTGGGTTTGGGTCGGTGTTGCGACTGCCGTGGCACTCTCCGTGGCGGCTGGGGCGATCATCACGTTCAGTGCTGCGGGGATGAGCTTTGAGCAGCAGGAAGCGTTCGGCGGGATCATGTCGATCATCGCGGTCGCGTTCGTCACGGGAATGATCTTCTGGATGCGCAAGGCGGCCAAGACGATCGCGGCCGAGTTGCGCGGCAAAATGGACGAAGCGTTGCAAATCGGACCTGTTGCCGTGGCGGTCGTGGCCCTTTTGTCGGTGGGGCGGGAAGGGCTGGAGACGGCGGTCTTCTTCTATTCCAGCGTGCAGGCGGCCGGCGGGGGGACGACGGAGCCGCTCATCGGGTTCCTGGGCGGGATCGCGGTGGCCGTGGTGATCGCCGCCCTGCTGTACCAAGGGGCAATCCGGTTCGACCTGGGGAAGTTCTTCACCGTCACGGGTGTGCTGCTCGTGTTCGTGGCCGCCGGGGTGCTCAGCTACGGGATCCACGACCTGCAGGAGGCCGCGTTCCTGCCGGGGCTCGACACGCTGGCGTTCGACGTCAGCGCCACCCTGCCGGAGGACTCCTGGTACGGGGCGTTGCTCAAGGGGTTCTTCAACTACTCGCAGCGCACTTCGGTGCTGCAGGCCATCGCGTGGGTCGCCTACGTGGGGGTTGTTCTGTCCGTGTTCCTCATCCGGCCGCGCCGTCGCGCCGCCGTGGCCAACTGATCAATGGAGAAGTGACCGTGCGCAAGGTAGTGGGGATTCTCGGTTCGCTCGCGGTGCTGGCGGCGTGCAGCAACGGCGGCGCGAACAACGCCAGCGGCAACATCGCTGTCGAGGCGAGCGACGACGCGTGCAAGGTCGCGAAGACCGAGGCGGCCACCGGGCCCGTCACGTTCGAGGTCACGAACAAGGGCAGCAAGGTGACCGAGTTCTACCTCTACGCGGAGGGCGACCGGATCCTCGGCGAGGTCGAGAACATCGGACCTGGGCTCAGCCGCAAGCTGATCGTCGAGGTCGGCGAGGCCGGGAAGTTCCAGACCGCGTGCAAGCCCGGCATGAAGGGCGACGGCATCCGCGGCGACTTCACGGTCACCGGTGACAGCAAGAAGTCCACCGACGGCAACGCGTTGCTGGCCGAGGCGACCAAGAGCTACCAGCGGTACGTGAGCTCGCAGGCCGACCAGCTGCTGGTGAAGACCGAGGAGTTCGTGGGCGCGGTCAAGGCCAAGAAGGTCGACGACGCGAAGGCGTTGTTCCCGGTGTCGCGGACCTACTGGGAGCGCATCGAGCCCGTCGCGGAGAGCTTCGGCGACCTCGACCCCAAGATCGACGGCCGCGAGGACGTGATCGAGGAGGGGCAGGCGTTCACCGGCTACCACCGCCTCGAGAAGGACCTGTGGGAGTCCGGGCTGCAGGCCGACTCCGACAAGATCGCGGACCAGCTCCTGGTCGACGTCAAGGAGATCGTGGCCAAGGCGAAGACGGTCGAGCTGACGCCCGTGCAGCTCGCGAACGGCGCCAAGGAGCTGCTGGACGAGGTCGCCACCGGCAAGATCACCGGTGAGGAGGACCGCTACTCGCACACCGACCTGTGGGACTTCCGGGCCAATGTGGACGGTTCGCAGGCGGCCATCGCGGCACTGCGCCCGGCGGTGGAGCAGAAGGACAAGGCGCTGGTGTCCACTCTGGACGCCAAGTTCAAGGCGCTCGACGAGGCGCTGGAGAAGCAGCGCAAGGGCGACGGCTTCAAGTCCTACAAGGAGCTGACGCAGGACGAGATCAAGGCGCTGGCCGAGGCCGTCGACGCACTCGGCGAGCCGGTCAGCAAGGTCGCGGAAGTGGTGTCGGCCAAGTGAGCCAAGGGGTTTCGCGGCGGAGGCTGCTGGGCTACGCGGGCGCCGGGGTGGCGCTCGCGGGCGCCGGCGCCACCGCAGGTGTGCTTGCGACCAAGCCGTCGCCGGAGGTCGAGAACCTCGCCGCGGCGAAGGTTCCGTTCCGCGGTGACGTGCAGGCGGGCATCACCACGCCCGCGCAGGACCACATGCACTTCGTCGCGCTGGACGTGAAGACGACCAGCCGCGACGAGCTGGTCGACCTGCTCAAGCAGTGGACGCTGGCCGCGGAACGGATGACCGCGGGCCAGGAAGCGGCCGAGAACGGTGCGGTGGGCGGCAACGCCGAGGCGCCGCCCAAGGACACCGGCGAGGCGCTCGACCTGCCCGCGTCCGCACTGACGATCACGATCGGCTTCGGGCCGTCGTTGTTCGACGACAGGTTCGGGCTGAAGGACAAGCGGCCGGAGGCGTTGATCGACCTGCCGCGCTTCCCGCAGGACGACCTGGATCCCGCGCGCAGCAACGGCGACATCTGCATTCAGGCCTGCGCGAACGACCCCCAGGTCGCCGTGCACGCCATCCGCAACCTGGTCCGGATCGGCTTCGGCCGGGTCGCGGTGCGCTGGTCGCAGCTCGGGTTCGGCCGCACGTCGTCGACCACTCGCTCGCAGGCCACACCGCGCAACATGTTCGGGTTCAAGGACGGCACGCGCAACATCAAGGCCGAGGACACCGACCTGCTGCACGACCACGTGTGGGTCACCGAAGGCCCCGAGTGGATCCGCGGTGGCACGTACCTGGTGGCCCGCCGGATCCGCATGCACATCGAGATCTGGGACCGCACGTCGCTGAGCGAGCAGGAGCAGATCATCGGCCGCACCAAGGGCGAGGGCGCGCCGCTCGGGCAGCAGAAGGAGTTCGACGAGCCCGACCTGCACGTCCGCGGCGCGGGTGGAGTCCCGTTGATCGGTGAGGTCTCGCACATCCGGCTCGCGTCGCCGGAGTCGTTGAACGGCGTCAGGATCCTGCGCCGCGGCTACAACTTCACCGACGGCTCGGACGGGCTCGGGCACCTTGACGCCGGTCTGTTCTTCCTGGGGTTCAACCGCGACTCGCGCACGCACTACGTGCCGATGCAGCAGGCTCTGTCCACAAAGGACGAGATGATGGAGTACGTGGAGCACACCGGTTCCGCGCACTTCGCGGTGCCGCCGGGTGTGAAGGAGGGCGGGTTCTGGGGCGAGGGCCTGTTCAGGTGATCAGGTTCCCAGGGCCAGCCGGGCTTTGACCTCGCCGAGCGCTTCCTGGTACTCGGGTGACGGGTTCATCGCGACCGCCATCCGCAACTGGGCGAGCGCCTCGGTGAGGCGCCCGAGCCGCTGCAGCGTCTTGCCGAGCGCGAACCGGGCGTAGTGGTCGCTCGGATCGAGGTCGAGCACCTTCCGGAACGCTTCCTCAGCCCGGTTGAGCTGCGCGGACCCGAGATACGCGCGGCCGGCCAGCAGCTGCACGGACGGGGCCTCCCCGGCCTCGGCCAGCACCTGTTTCAGCTCGCGGAGCGCATCGAGAGGTCGGCGCTGTGCCATCAGCGCCTCCGCCTTCCTGAACGCCTCGAAGGTGCTGTCCGTCATTCGATCAACGTTACCCACCGCTCGCCGGTTCTTCGACTGCCGTCCGGGCGACAGCACTCTTCGGGGTGGCCGTGCCGAGCCAGCACGCGCAGAAACCGAGCACCAGCCCGGCCAGGACACCGGTCGTCGGCGCCTGCCCGAGCAGCGGCCACGCGATCAACGCCGTGACCGACGGAACCACTGAGGACAGCGTGGTCATGGCCGCCGCGCCACCGGTGCGGACGCCGACCAGGAACAACGACGCGCCGCCCATCGAGTTGACCAGCACCAGGAACGCCATGGTCAGCCAGAACTGCCGCCAGTCCGTCACGCCGGCGTTCTCGGTGAGCGCCAGCAGCCCGACGACCGGCACCGACACGGCGTGCTGCACCGCGTTGCCGCTGCGGAAGTCCGTGTCCCGGCAGAACTTCTGCTGGTAGACGCCGCCCGCGACGAACCCGAGCATGCCCAGCACGGTGAAGACCGCGCCGGACCCGAACGATCCCAGCCGGTCCCACAGCGCGGCGAGCACCGCGGCGACGCCGAGTGCGAGGCCGAGCACCTGTTTGAGTCCAATTCGGACACCGAACACGCCCGCTGACACCACGGCCGTGAGCACCGGTGTGCACGAGATGATCAACGCGGTGACCGCCGCGGGGACACCGAGCCGCAGGCCGAGGTACACGCCGGAGAACTGGCAGGCCTGCACGAGCAACCCCGCCACGCACGTGTGGACGAGCGGCCAGCCACGCGGCCAGCGCGCGCTCGTGGTGATGGCGATGAGAGCCATGAGCAGGGCCGCGAGGGTGAAGCGCACGGTGGTCATCAGGAACGGCGGGGCCACGGCCACGGCGAGCGCGCCCACCGGATAACCGGAGGCCCAGACCAGCACCGTGCCCGCCGCGAAGCCTGGTTTGATCCGCACAGGTTCCAGAACTACCAGCTCATGCGGGTTCGCACGAGGTTTCGGTCCGGATCCGCAAGCTCGCGGCCATCCGGCGAACCGCCTCGGTGATGATCTCCGGCGAGGTGGCGAGGTTCAGCCGCACGAAGCCGTTGCCGCCCGTGCCGAACGTGGTGCCGCAGTTGACCGCCACCCTGCCGTGGTCCAGGAAGGTCTTGGCGGGACGGTCGCCGAGGCCCAGCTCGCGGCAGTCCAGCCAGGCGAGGTAGGTGCCGGGTGCCGGTCGGTAGCGGACCGCGGGCAGTTGCTCGGCCAGCAGGTCTCGCAGGAGTCGCCGGTTCTCGTCGAGGGCGTCGAGGAGCGCGTCCAGCCAGTCGCCGGCGTGGTTGAACGCCGCGGTGTGGGCGAGGACGCCGACATGGCTGGGGCCGTGGCTCACCTCCTCCGGGAGCCGCGCGAGGTCGTCCGCCGCGTCCGGCCCGGCGACCGCGAGCGCGGCCTTGAGCCCGGCCAGGTTCCAGGCCTTCGACGCCGACATCAACGACAGCCCGTCGTCCGCAACACTCAGGTACGGCACGAACTTCGCGGTCGTGACCGGCGCGTGGATCTCGTCGGCGACCACGCGGATGCCGTGCCTGCGAGCCAGGTCCCTGACCGCGGTGAGCTCGGCTTCGGTGTGGACGGTGCCGGTCGGGTTGTGCGGGTTGCACAGCAGGTGGACCGCACCCTTGCCGGCTTTGACGAACGCGCTTTCGAGCGCCTCGAAGTCGATCCGGAAGCTCTCGCCGAGCGGTGCCTCGACGACGGTCCGGCCCAGCGACTCGATGAACTGGTAGAAGGGCGGGTACACCGGGCAGTTGACGACGACGGGCGCGTCCCGGTGCGAGACCAGCCGGAACATCTCGACGACGCCGAGCATCACGTCCGGCACGATCGCGGTCCGCTCGACGGCCGGCGCCCAGTCCCACCGCTTCTTCGCGAACTCGGCCAGCGCCTCGGCGTAGGCGGTGCCCGCGGGGTAGCCGGTGTCGCCTCGTCCAACCGCCTCGGTGATCGCCCGCGCGACCGGTTCCGCGAGGTGGACGTCCATCTCGGCGACCCACACCGGCAGCACGTCCTCGGGGTAGTACCGCCACTTCATGCTCGTGCGTTGCCTCAGCTGGTCCAGGGTGAGCTGACGTAACGGGTTCATAGGGCAAACCTAAGCTCGTTCGTGGAGGAAGTGTTTGCGATTCTTTGCTGCATGGATGCCCTGGATCGCAAGATTCTTGCTCACGTGCAGGCCGACGGCCGCCTGACCATCACCGAGCTCGCCGACCGCGTGCAGCTGAGCGTCTCCCGCGTGCAGCGCCGCCTGCGTGAGCTCGAACGAGCAGGCGTGATCCGCGGCTACCGAGCCGTGGTGGACGCGGCCGCGATCGGCTTCGGCTTCGAGGCGCTGGTGTTCGCCAAGCTGCGGATCGAGTCGATGGACGACTTCGACCGCGCGCTGGTGGACGTGCCGAACGTGGTGGAGGCGCAACGGTTGTTCGGCAGCCCCGACTACCTGCTGCGGGTGGTCACCGCGGATCTCGCGTCGTACCAGCGGCTGTACGAGGAGACGCTGGCCAAGCTGCCAGGGGTGCGAGGGCTGACGTCGACGATCGTGATGAAGCAGGTGATCGAGCCGCGCCCGTTGCCGGCCCACCCGTGACGAGGGGGGAAGCGGGGAATGCCCGCGGGCGTTGTGCTGTTGCATGAGCCTGCGCTTCTCACTGATGGGTCCGGTACGAGCCTGGCGAAACGACGAGGAGATCGAACTGGGGCCGCGCCAGCAGCGCGCGGTGCTGGCGGCGTTGCTGCTGAACAACGGCATCCGGCTGAGCAACGACCAGCTGATCGGCATGGTCTGGGACGACCCGACGCCGAGCGCGGTCATGGCGTTGCGGACGTACACCTACAAGATCCGCAAGCTGCTGCCCGAGCTGGACCTCAAGTCCAAGAACGGCGGCTACACCCTCACGGCCGAGATCATCGACGACTGCCGAGGCGAGCCGCTCGAAGGCCTCAGCAGCACCTATTTCGAGGCACAACGCACGCGGCTGGCCCAGCACCGGCTCAAGTCCCGCGAGGACTGGCTCGAACGCGAGCTCGACATCCTCGAACTGCAGAAGCACGTCGCTCTCTTCCCGCTGCGTGAACGCCCGCGCGCTCTGCTGATGCGCGCCCTCTACCGCGAGGGCAGGCAGGCCGAGGCGCTCGACGAATACCACCAGGCGCGCGCACTCCTCAACGAGGAGCTCGGCCTGGAACCCGGACCCGAGCTGCGCAAGGTCCACGCCCAGATCCTCAAGGGCGACCTGCACCTCGAACGCCGTCCGGAGCAGCTGCCGCCGAGCCTGCCCGACTTCACCGGCCGCACCGCCGAGATCGCGCTGGCACTCCGCACGTTGCCGAAAACCGTTGGCATCACCGGGATGCACGGGAGCGGCAAGACGGCGCTCGCCACCCAGATCGCGCACACCGTCAAGCACCAGTACCCGGACGGTCAGATCTTCGTGCGGTCCAAGGACGTCGCCAACGAGCTGTTGCGCGCGGTCGGCGTGGAGAACCCCAACGGCGACAAAGCCGCGCTGTGGCGGGAAAAGGCGCGCGGCAAGCGGTTCCTGATCGTGGTCGACGACGTGCAGGACCCGGCGCAGGTCGCGGACCTCCACACGTCCGGCAGCGCCATGATCCTCACGAGCCTGCGCCGGTGGAACGAGCTGCCCGGCGTCACCTGGGTGACGCTCGCCGGCCTGACCGAGACCGAGGCGCGGGAGTTCCTGCGCGAGGTGCTCGACGCGGCGCGGATCGAGGCCGAGCCCGACGAGGCGGAGGAGGTGCTGGACCGCGTGTCCCGCATGCCGAACCCGATCCGGGTGCTCGGCGGCAAGCTCACCGGCCGCCCGCACTGGACGATGGGGATGCTGCTGGCCCAGATGGACCGGGAGACTCGGCTCGGCAGCACCATCCCGTCCGACTGCCAGGCCGTGCTGGCGCCGATGATCAAGGCGGAGGAGCGGCTCGGCGAGGCGGAGCGGCACCTGCTCGAGTGCTTCTCCAGGCGACGGGCCGACGTGATCGACGTGTGCGAGGCGGCGGAGATGGCGGGCGTCGAGCCTGGCGCGATCGAGTACGTGCTGGAGTCGCTGGCCGATGTGCACCTGATCGAACCGATGGTGCTCGGCCGCTACCGGCTGCCGCGGTTCGTGCGGCTGTACTTCGGGTGGCGCTCACCGGTTCTGACCAGCTGATTCATCAGGAATTTATGGCCTGACGATCTGACCCGGCCACGTTCGTAGACATGTCAACCAAGGAACTCGCAGGCAAGAAGGCACTCGTCACCGGCGCCACGTCGGGCATCGGCCGCGCGATCGCGGTCAAGCTCGCGGAGGCGGGTGCCACCGTCTACTTCACGGGGCGCAGGGCCGAGCTCGGCAAGGAGACCGTCGAGCTGATCGAGCAGGCCGGCGGTACCGGACACTTCATCGTCTCGGACATCGCGAGCGTCGAGGACGTCCGCACGCTGGCGCAGGAGGTCGGCGAGGTCGACGTGCTCGTCAACAACGCGGGCATCTTCCCGTTCTCGCCGACTCCCGAGCAGTCGCTCGACGGCTACCAGCAGGTGTTCGACGTCAACGTCCGCGGCACCTACTTCCTCACCGCGGCCCTCGCGCCGGCGATGGTCGCTCGCGGCAGCGGCTCGATCGTCAACGTCTCCTCGATCGCGGCCGTGATCGGCACCCCGATCGGTTCCGTCTACAACGCCTCCAAGGCCGCGATGGACGCGCTGACCAGGTCGTGGGCCGTCGAGTTCGGCCCGGCGGGCGTCCGGGTCAACTCCGTGGCTCCCGGTCCGATCGCCACCGACGCCGCCGTGCAGGGCGCCGGTGAGATGTTCGAGGCGATCACGGCGCTGACGGCCCTGAAGCGCGTCGGCCAGCCCGAGGAGATCGCGGAGGCGGTGGTGTTCCTGGCCTCCGACCGCTCCAGCTACGTCACCGGCTCGGTCATCACGGCCGACGGCGGTTACGTGGCGAGCTGAGCCAGCAGCGCGGTGATCGACGAGGGCGACTCGACGTGCACGTTGTGGCCCGCGCCGGGGAACTCGACCGGCTCGGGCACCAGCTCCTTCAGGTGCTCCTGGGGGCTCATCGGGTCGTTCTCGCCCGCCGCCAGCACGACCTCGGCCTCCGCGGCCATGATCAGGCCCGGCATGTCCGGCCTGCCCACGCCGAAAGCCTTCACGTCCAGCGATGGCGTCCATCCGCCGTCCACTTCGGACACTCCGTGGTCCAGTTTCACGCCCGCCATCTTCGAGGCTCGCGCGACAGCTTCTTCCTTGGTGGCGAAGACTTTGCCGGGCTTCGCGGCGAGTGTCGCGGCCTTCTCCAGTTCCTCGTCGCTCCACTGGACCTTGATGCCGACCCCGATGCAGGTCGTGACCTTCACACCGAACCAGCCGCTCGCCAGCGCTAGTCCCACGACACCGCCGAGCGAGTGCCCGATGACCGTGACGGGTTCGCGCGGGATCACGTCGGCCACGGCTGCCGCGAGCGAGCCGAACGAGTAGCGCTCGATCTTGGGGGAGCGTCCGTGACCGGGCAGGTCAGGCACGAGCCAGCTGCCCTGCCACTCGCTGACGACGTCGTGCCACACCTCGCCGGTCGCGCCCAGGCCGTGCAGCAGCACCAGCAGTGGCCCGTTCCCACCTCGTTCGACATGGAGCACGTCAGAATCCTGTTCTATGCGTACCGATGCCGAGCTGATCGTCGACCCGGACACGTATACCTCGGGTGTCCCTCACGACGCACTCACCCGGCTGCGCGAAAAGAACGTCGTGCGCATCGGCGACTTCTGGGCTGTCTTCCGCCACGCCGACGTCCGGACGGTGCTTCGTTCGCCTCACACCTTCTCATCGCACCGCGGCGCCACGCAGATCCGCGACCCCGCGCCCGTGGACCTGGCGTACGTCCAGCGCATGATGCTCAACCAGGACCCGCCTGAGCACTCCCGGCTCCGACGCATGCTGACCAGCGCATTCACCCCACGCGCGGTGGCTCGCCTCGAAGACGGCATCCGCGCGAACGCCCGCGAGATCATCGCCAACCCGTCCGGCGACTTCGCCCACGACGTGGCCGATCTGCCGTTGCTGACGCTGGCCGACGTCTTCGGCGTGCCCCGGCAGGACCGCGCGTTGCTCTACGACTGGAGCAACCGCGTGATCGGCTTTCAGGACGCGGAGTACGCGCTGTCGTCCAGCGACACCGCCGGCATGACCGAGATGGCTCTGCAGGCCTTGGAGCTGCGTCCTTCCGATGGTCGCGACCCGCGCGCACGCGACGGCATGCCCGATCTCTACGCCTATGCGCACGCGCTGGGCGAGTACAAGCGGAAGCACCCGACCGACGACGTCGTCAGCAACCTCATGCGGGAGGACATCACGGTCGAGGAGTTCGAGAACCTCTTCTGGCTGTTCTCCGTGGCGGGCAACGAAACCCTGCGCAACGGCATCCCCGGCGGCATGATCGCGCTGCTCGAACACCCCGGCCAGTACGAGCGGCTGCGGGCCGACCGGACGCTGCTCGGCACGGCCGTCGAGGAGATGCTGCGGTGGTGGACGCCGGTGATGCACTTCCGCCGCACGGCCGTCCAGGACACCGAGCTGGGCGGGCAGAAGATCAAGGCGGGGGACAAGGTCGTCGTCTGGTTCTCCTCGGCCAACCGCGATGAGAGAGCTTTCACAGAACCGAGCAAGTTCGACGTCGGCCGGCGCGAGGCCGATCACCTCAGCTTCGGGCACGGTCCGCACTTCTGTCTCGGTGCGCAGCTGGCCAGGACCCAGATGCGCGCGATTTTCGAGGCAGTGCTGGACCTTTCTGGCACGATTCAGTTGGATGGCAGCGTCGACAGGCTGCGGTCGAACTTCCAAAACGGCGTCAAGCACCTGCCTGTCAGAGTGCCCAAGTAGGCTCGTCGCGAGACGAGACGCAGGAGAAACAGGGAGCGCAAGTGGCGGTCATCGAGCAGGTCGGAGCACGCGAGATCCTCGACTCGCGAGGCAACCCCACCGTCGAGGTCGAGGTGGCGCTGGACGACGGCACGCTGGAGCGCGCGGCCGTTCCGTCGGGTGCCTCGACCGGTGAGCACGAGGCGGTGGAGCTGCGCGACGGCGACGCCAAGCGGTACCTGGGCAAGGGTGTCGAGCGCGCGGTCACCGCGGTGCTCGACGAGATCGGGCCCGAGCTGGTCGGCATCGAGGCCGTCGAGCAGCGCGTCGTCGACCAGAAGCTCGTCGACCTGGACGGCACGCCGGACAAGTCGCGCCTGGGCGCCAACGCGATCCTCGGTGTGTCGCTGGCCGTCGCGAAGGCCGCGGCGACCTCGTCCGGCCTGGAGCTGTTCCGCTACATCGGCGGCCCGAACGCGCACGTGCTGCCCGTGCCGATGCTGAACATCCTCAACGGTGGCGCGCACGCCGACACCGACGTGGACATCCAGGAGTTCATGATCGCGCCGATCGGCGCGGAGACGTTCCGCGAGGGTCTGCGCTGGGGCGCCGAGGTCTACCACTCGCTGAAGTCCGTGCTGAAGAGCAAGGGCCTCGCGACCGGCCTGGGCGACGAGGGTGGCTTCGCGCCGTCCCTGTCCAGCAACCGCGACGCGCTCGACCTGATCCTCGAAGCGATCGAGAAGGCGGGCTACCGCGCCGGCCGCGACATCGCGCTCGCGCTGGACGTGGCCGCCACCGAGTTCTTCGGCGACGGTGCCTACACGTTCGAGAAGTCGAAGCGATCGGCCGAGCAGATGATCGGCTACTACTCCGAGCTGGTCCGCGACTACCCGCTGGTGTCCATCGAGGACCCGCTGTCCGAGGACGACTGGGACGGCTGGGTGCAGATGACCGCCGAGCTGGGCGAGAAGGTCCAGATCGTCGGCGACGACCTGTTCGTCACCAACCCGGAGCGGCTGGAGGAGGGCATCTCCCGTCGCGCCGCCAACGCGCTGCTGGTGAAGGTCAACCAGATCGGCACCCTCAGCGAAACCCTCGACGCGGTCTCGCTGGCCACGTCGTACGGCTACAAGTCGATGATGTCGCACCGCTCGGGCGAGACCGAGGACACGACCATCGCCGACCTCGCGGTCGCGACCGGTGCCGGCCAGATCAAGACCGGTGCCCCGGCGCGTGGTGAGCGCACCGCGAAGTACAACCAGCTCCTGCGCATCGAGGAGTCCCTCGGTGACGCGGCGCGCTACGCGGGTGAGCTCGCGTTCCCGCGCTACACGCCGGAGAGCTGAGAAGCTTCAGGTATGGCCGAGCGCGCGCGTCGTCCCCGCCGCCCCCGCGAAGAGCGGGAGGCGCGGCCCGCGCGCGTGCGCAAGCCGCCCCGCCCGAAGGCGCCGTCGCGTCGTAGCGACGGCACGGGCGGCGCGTTCGGCATGACCGGTACGCGGCGGGCCGCGATGTTCGCGATGGTGCTCTGTGCACTGGCGTTGAGCGTCGCGGTCCCGTTGCGGACCTACCTGTCCCAGCGCGACGACCTGCGGGACGTGGGCGCCGAGCAGCAGAAGCTGCGGGAGCAGGTGGCTGCGCTGGAGCAACGGAAGGCGCAGTTGAACGACCCGGCGTACGTGGAGATCGAGGCGCGCAAACGGCTGCACTGGGTGCGGCCGGGGGAGACGCCGTACATCGTCCAGCTGCCGGGTGACGAGAAGCGGAACACTGAATCGGAGAGGCCGTCGGGCAAGCCCGCGGCACAAAGGTCTTGGTACGAGGAACTGTGGGAATCGGTGACGCACAAGTAAGTGCTGCTGACCTGGAAACGGTCGCCAAGCAGCTCGGCCGCACGCCGCGCGGGACACGTGCGATCGCCTCGAGGTGCCCCAGCGGGCACCCGAACGTCGTGCAGACCGCCCCGCGGCTGCCCGACGGGACGCCGTTCCCGACGCTCTACTACCTGACCTGCCCGAAGCTGAACTCGCTGGTCAGCACGCTGGAGGGCGGCGGGCTGATGAAGGAGCAGCAGGACCGGCTGGCGGTCGACGAGGAGCTCGCCGCGGCCTACCTGCGCGCGCACGAGGCGTACCTCGCAGAGAGGGACGCCATCGAGTCGTTGGGCACGCAAGTCACCGCGGGCGGCATGCCGAGCAGAGTTAAGTGCCTTCACGTGCACGTCGCTCATGCCCTCGCGAAGGGCCCCGGGGTCAATCCCATGGGGGACGAAGCCCTGGCAATCTTGACCGGGCAGGGACTGTGGCCGGCAGGTGAATGTGCCGCGAGTTAACAGTCAACGGAACCGAACAGACGCTTCACTCCGTCTTGGGTACACCTAGGCTCTGGAGTGGGGCAGGGTGGAACGGGTCAGCGATGGGGGCCGCGCCGTAACTGCCGGGCGGCGCGCCGCGATGACGCACGAGAGGTGAGTATTCGTGGCAATGGCAAAACTGCGTGGTCCGCAGCGGCTGTCCCCGAGGCAAAAGGGGTTCGCCGTCGCCGCGCTCGCCGCCATGCTCGCGCCCACCATGATCGTCGGCACCAAGCTCGTCGACTGGGTCAACCTCTCGAAGCACAACGACATCGCTGTCAGCCTCGGTCCGGCCGACGTCTACGGAGCCCTGCGCTTCGACCCGGCCGCCCTCGGCGCGACCGGCCGCCTGCCGCTCTCCGACGAGCTGAGCGCGGCCCTGCTCGCCGACCTCGAGGACGGCAAGATCGACGACCTCGACAACGACCCCGGCGACACGATCGACGACTTCCCGAGTGACAACGACATCCCCGGCGTCGTCTTCGAGGCCTACCTCCGCGCCGAGGACAAGATGGCCGAGCTCGTCCCGGGCTGCAAGCTCGACTGGGCGCTGCTCGCCGGCATCGGCAAGATCGAGTCCAACCACGCGAACAACGGTCGTGTGAACGCCGTCGGCGACGCCACCCCCAAGATCCTCGGTCCGGTCCTGAACGGCTCCCTCAACGTGAGGGCCGTCCACGACACCGACGGCGGCCGCCTCGACGGCGACAGCGCCTGGGACCGCGCGGTGGGCCCGATGCAGTTCATCCCCAGCACCTGGGCGAGCTTCGGCGCGGACGGCAACGAAGACGGCAACGTCAACCCGAACAACGTCTACGACGCCGCCCTGGGCGCCGGCCGCTACCTCTGCGCGGACGGTGGCGACATGACGAAGCAGACCGACCGCGCCAAGGCGGTCTTCCGCTACAACAACGACACGAAGTACGTCCAGACGGTCCTCAAGTGGGCCCAGGAGTACAGCGAGAACGTCAACGCCCTCCCGTCGCTGCCGGACAACGGCAACAACGTGCAGAACCCGCAGCCGGGCAACAACAACCCGGGCAACAACAATCCCGGCAACAACAACCCGGGCAACAACAACCCGGGCGGCACGACGACCACCACGACGACGACCACTACGCCGCCGAACTGCTCGACGACGACCACCTCGACGTCGACCACCACGTCGACCACGGCGCCGACGTCCACCTCGTCCACGTGCCCGACGACCTCCACCACGACGTCGACGACCACGACCACGACGACCACCACGACCACGACGACGACCACCACGACGTCGAAGCAGGCCGACCCGCCGCAGTCGACCGGTGAGACCTCGCAGCAGTCCGTCACGTCGTCGACCGAGAAGTCGTCGACGGGCGCCGGCAGCGCGACGCCGAGCAGCCTGCTCACGAGCACCCCCAGCTAGCCCTCGCCGTAAATCGCGAGGCACCGCCGCTGATCCTTGGCAAGGTGGTCGGTGTGCGACCTGACTACCCGCTGCGGACCGAGCGCCTCGTCCTGCGCCCGTACGAGCCCGCGGACCTCGACGACTTCCACGCCACCCGCTCCCGGCCCGAGGTCTACCGCTACCTCTTCGCCGACCACCTCGAAGACCGCGCGGCGGCCGAGGAGGCGCTCCACCAGAAGATGACCCAGACCGAGCTGACCGAAGAAGGCCAGTGGCTCGTGCTGGCCGCCTACTGGCCGGAGGTGCACAGGGTCGTCGGTGACGTCGTCCTCAAGTGGCTGAGCGAGGAGCACCGCCAGGGCGAGATCGGCTACGTCTTCAACCCCGAGTTCCACGGCAAGGGCCTCGCCCGCGAAGCCGCGCAGCAGATGCTCAAGATCGGGTTCGACGACCTGGGCCTGCACCGGATCACGGCCGTCTGCGACCCGCGCAACGAGCCGAGCTGGCGGCTGATGGAACGCCTCGGCATGCGCAGGGAGGCGCACCACCGCCACAACGAGCTGTACAAGGGCGAGTGGTGCGACGCCTTCATCTACGCGCTGCTGGCGGACGAGCGGGCCTGACTTCCCGATCAACGCTGCCGCTACCTCTTCAGCGGCCCGCCACCCGTGAGGAGACGGCGAAGCGCCTGGCCATGCGCGAGCTGCACCGCGTCCGGGCTGAGTGCGCACTTCAGGAAGGACATGACGGTCAAGGGCGAGTGGGCCGACAGTTACGTCTACGCCATGCTTGCCGCGGAGTGTCAGGCACAGAAGTAGGGGTGATCATGTCGCGGGTTGCGGCCATCGACTGCGGGACCAACTCGATCAGGCTGCTGATCGCCGACGTGACGAAGCGGGACGACGGCACGGCGTGGCTGCGGGACGTGCACCGCGAGATGCAGATCGTCCGGCTCGGGCAGGGCGTCGACGCGACCGGGCGGCTCCACCCCGACGCGATCGAGCGCACCCGGCAGGCCCTGCTCGACTACGCGCGCACGATGCAACGCAAGGGCGTCGAGCGAGCACGCATGGTCGCCACCAGTGCCACGCGCGACGCGAGCAACCAGGACGAGTTCTTCGGCATGACCGAGGAGATCCTCGGCGCGCCCGCCGAGGTGATCACCGGGGACGAAGAAGCACACCTGAGCTATCTCGGCGCGGTCGCCGACCTTGACCCGGAAGAGGGACCCTTCCTCGTCACCGATTTGGGTGGAGGTTCGACCGAGTTCGTCCTCGGCGGCGGCACCGAGGTCGAGGCCGCGCGGTCGATGGACATCGGATGCGTGCGCCTCACCGAGCGGTTCATCAAGTCCGACCCGCCCGCACCCGAGGAAATCGCCGCGGCGGAAGCGTTTGCGCGGGCGCAGATCAAAGAGGCGTTCGAAGTCGTGCCCGTCGAGAAGACGAGGACGTGGATTGGCGTCGCCGGGACCGTCACGACGTTGTCAGCCCTGGTCCAGGGGCTGGAGGTGTACAACAGCGACGTTATTCACCTCAGCCGAATCACACTTGACAATGTAGAAGAAATCACCGACCGTATCCTGTCGATGACTCATGATGAGCGTGCCTCGCTCGGGCCCATGCATCCCGGTCGGGTGGACGTGATCTGCGGTGGAGCCATCGTTCTGCGTGCGATTGCCGAGGAGCTCTCGAATCGCGCGGGTATTCGCACGCTCGTGTGCAGTGAGCACGACATCCTCGACGGCATCGCGTTTTCGCTGGTCTAGCGGAGAATTAAGGTCGACTTGAGGTGATCGTGACGACTTTGTGACCGCTTTCGATGCGCGTACTCCTGGACACCCCGGTTAACGTCCTCTCACGTTTTGGGAGGTGGACGAGACCTCCCGGGGAGGCGTGCGTGCGCAATAACTGCGCCGACGCCGGGGAAAGGCGGGAGAGACTGATGTCGCGATCACGGGTTGCGTGGGTGGCACTGCCAGCCGCGCTGGCCATGACGCTCAGCGCGTGCGGCGGCGGTGGGGGTGGCTCCACTGCGGCCGGCAAGGACAACCCGGACGGCACGGTGTCCATCTACGGCACCGAGCCCAAGAGCACGTTGTTCCCGGCCAACACGACCGAGGCCGGCGGTGGCAAGGTCACCGACTCGCTGTTCTCGCGGCTGGTCGGTTACAAGGCCGAGGACGGCGCCCCCTACAACTTGATGGCCGAGTCGATCACGTCCTCGGACGCGAAGGTCTACGACATCAAGCTCAAGCAGGGCTGGAAGTTCCACGACGGCACCGAGGTCAAGGCGAAGAACTTCGTCGACGCCTGGAACTGGGCCGCGTACGCGCCGAACGCCCAGCAGGCGGCGTCGTTCTTCTCCCCGATCCAGGGCTTCGCGGACGTGCACCCCGAGGACGAGAAGGCCACGCCGGCCAAGGACAAGATGTCCGGTCTCGAGCTCGTCGGCGACTACGAGTTCAAGGTCACGCTGAACGGCCCGACCTCGGTCTTCACCACGATGATCGGCTACACGCCGTTCTCGCCGATGGCGGACTCGTTCTTCAAGGACCCGAAGGCCGCCGAGGCCAAGCCGATCGGCAACGGCCCGCTCAAGTTCGTCTCCCGCACGCCGAACGCGCTCATCAAGATGGAGCGCTTCGACGACTACAAGGGCGAGGACAAGGTCCACTTCAAGACCCTGGACTACAAGATCTACTCCTCCCAGGAGACCGCGTACCAGGACCTGGTCGCGGGCAAGCTGGACTTCATGGAGGCCCTGCCGCCGTCGGCCAAGGTCGGCGAGAAGTACAAGGCGGACCTGGGTGACGCGGTCGTGACCGCGAACCTCCTTGGCCAGAGCGCGATCGCGTTCCCGCAGTACATCCCGGCGTTCCAGAACGTCAAGCTGCGCCAGGCCGTCTCGATGGCCATCAACCGGGAGCAGATCACGAAGACCGTGCTGGCCGGCTCGTACGTGCCGTCCACCAGCTTCGTCTCGCCCGGCATCAAGGGCTACCGCGCGGACACCTGCGGCGAGTACTGCAAGTACAACCCGGAGAAGGCGAAGGCGCTCTTCAAGGAGTCGGGCTTCACCGGCAAGCTGACCATCCAGTCCAACCAGGACGGTGGCCGCAAGGAGCCGCTCGAGGCGGCGTGCAACAGCATCAAGCAGACGCTCGGTGTTGACTGCGAGTTCGTCGGTGCCACCAACTTCGGTGCGTTCCGCCAGATCGTCGACGGCAAGCAGCTGACCGGCATGAGCCGTTCGGACTGGTCGGCCGACTACCCGTCGATCGAGAACTTCCTCAACCCGCTGTACCGCACCGGTGGTTCGTCGAACGACTCGAACTACTCGAAGCCCGAGGTCGACGCGCTCCTGAAGAAGGCCGACGAGACGGCCAACGAGGACGAGGCGATCAAGCTGTACCAGCAGGCGGAGGACATCATCGCCAAGGACCTGCCCTCCATGCCGACCTGGAACGAGAAGGGCATCGGCGGTCGCTCGAAGAACCTGCTCGAGGCCAAGATGTCGTTCAAGCGCCAGGGCGTTCTGGAGTCGTTCCGAGTCAAGGCCTGATTGCCGAACACCTGAGTTCTGAGTAAAACCCTTCCGGCCCCGCGTCCGTCGAACGTTACGGGCGCGGGGCCGGAGCGGTGTTCAGGCTCGGGGCGCCCCCCACCACGCAAGGAGCCGACCTCATGGGTCGCTATGTGCTGCGCCGTCTGCTGCAGCTGATACCGGTCTTCCTCGGGACCACTTTTCTGATCTACGCCCTGGTCTGGGCGATCCCCCAGGATCCCTTCGCGGGCAAGTGCGGCCAGCGGCCGTGCGATCCGGCCTACATCGCGGAGATGAGCCAAAAGCTCAACCTCAACGACCCGTTGCTGGTCCAGTACTTCAAGTACCTCGGCAACCTCCTCGTCGGCGACTTCGGCACCACCTTCAACGGCGTGTCCGTCGGCGAGCAGATCGGCACGTCGTGGCCGATCACCCTCAAGATGGGCATCATCGCCCTCATCATCGAGGCGATCATCGGCATCACCGCCGGCATCCTCACCGGCCTGCGCAAGCAGGGCTTCCTGGACAACCTGGTCCTGGTCTCGACCCTGTTCCTGATCTCGCTGCCGGTCTTCGTCACCGGCTTCGTGCTGCGGCTCTACCTCGGCCCGCAGGGCTTCGACATCATGGACACCTCGGTCAGCTCCGATCCGACGATCGGCGAGCTGATATTGCCCGGCTTCGTGCTCGGCAGTCTCTCGATGGCTTATGTGGCCAGGTTGACCCGTTCGAGCATCGTCGAGAACCGGCGCGCCGACTACGTGCGCACGGCGATCGCGAAGGGCCAGCCGCAGACCCGCGTCGTCGGCATCCACCTGCTGCGCAACTCGCTGATCCCGGTGATCACGTTCCTCGGCACCGACCTCGGCAGCCTCATGGGTGGCGCGATCGTCACCGAGGGCGTCTTCAACATCAACGGCATCGGCGGCCTGATCTTCCGCGGCATCCAGGAGAAGGAAGGCATCATGGTCACGGGCATCGTGACCCTGCTGGTGCTGGTCTACCTGCTGGCGAGCCTGCTCGTCGACCTCCTGTACGCCGTTCTCGACCCGAGGATTCGCTATGAGTGACCCAGGATCCGTGTCCGGCGGTTCCGGACTCGAAGCGGCCGCGGCGGCCGGTGTCGACCAGCTCAGCCACGTCGACGACTCGTCGCAGAAGCAGAAGAAGCCGCGTTCGCTCTGGAGCGACGCGTGGGGTGAGCTGCGCACGAAGCCCACGTTCATCATCTCGCTGGTGATCATCGCGGTCATCGTGCTGATGGCGATCTGGCCGACGCTGTTCACGTCGGTCGACCCCCGGCACGCGGATCTCGACAAGTCGCTGCAGGGGCCGTCCGGCGACGCGTGGTTCGGCTACGACCTGCAGGGCTACGACGTCTACGCCCGCGCGATGCACGGCGCCCGCGCGTCGCTGCTGGTGGGCATCTTCGCCACGCTGCTGACCGTGCTGATCGGCTCGATCGTCGGCATCATCGCGGGCTACGCGAAGACGTGGATCGACAGCCTGCTGTCCCGGTTCGCGGACATCTTCGCCGGCATCCCGTTCGTGCTCGGCGCGATCGTCATCCTGACGACGCTCAACGCGCCTTCGGAGAACCCCGGCGTCATCCGGATCGTCACGCAGGTGGTGCTCTCGATCGCGGTGCTGTCGTGGCCGGTCGCGATGCGCATCATGCGTTCCGCGACGCTGGTGGCGAAGCAGCAGGACTACGTGAAGGCCGCTCGCGGTCTCGGCGCCTCGCCGCTGCGGATCGTGTTCCGGCACCTGCTGCCGAACACCGTGGCCCCCGTGCTGGTGTACGCGACGATCGCCCTGGGCGCCTTCATCGGGGCCGAGGCGACGCTCGCGTTCCTCGGCATCGGCCTGCGCCCGCCGGTCGTGTCGTGGGGCGTGATGATCTCGGAGTCGCGCGACTACTTCCAGTCGGCACCGCACATGCTGCTGTTCCCCGCCGGCTTCGTCACCGTCACCGTGCTGGCCTTCGTCATGCTCGGCGACGCCGTGCGCGACGCCCTCGACCCCAAGTCCCGATAGGGGAATCCTGTGACTCAGCCATTGCTGGAGGTCGAGGATCTCCACGTGGAATTCCGCACCCGCGACGGTGTCGCGAAGGTGCTCAACGGCGTCTCGTACCACGTCTCGGCGGGGGAAACCCTCGCCGTGCTGGGAGAGTCCGGCTCCGGCAAGTCCGTGACCGCGCAGACGATCATGGGCATCCTGGACATGCCGCCGGCGTTCATCACCAAGGGCACCATCAAGTTCCGCGGTGAGGACCTGCTGAAGCAGTCCGCGGAGGAGCGGCGCCAGATCCGCGGCGAGGGCATCGCCATGATCTTCCAGGACGCTCTCTCGGCGCTGAACCCCGTGTTCACCGTCGGGTTCCAGATCGAGGAGCAGCTGAAGGTCCGCCGCGGGATGTCCAAAGCGGACGCTCGCAAGCGCGCCGTCGAGCTCCTGGACCAGGTGAAGATCCCGAACGCCAAGGGCCGGATCTCCGACTACCCGCACCAGTTTTCCGGCGGTATGCGGCAGCGCGCGATGATCGCGATGTCGCTGGCTCTGGACCCAGAGCTGCTGATCGCGGACGAGCCCACGACCGCGCTGGACGTCACCGTGCAGGCCCAGATCATGGACCTGCTGGCGGAGATCCAGAAGGAACGCGAGATGGGCATGATCCTGATCACCCACGACCTCGGCGTGGTCGCCGACGTCGCGGACCGGATCTCGGTCATGTACGCGGGCCGCATCGTCGAGCACGCCGACGTGTACGAGCTGTTCCGCGCGCCGGGGCACCCGTACACCGAGTCGCTGCTGGAGTCGTTGCCGCGCCTGGACCTCAAGGGCCAGGAGCTCAAGACGATCAAGGGTCTGCCGCCGTCGCTGACCAACATCCCGCCCGGCTGCCCGTTCAACCCGCGCTGCCCGCGCGCGTTCGACCGGTGCGTCTCCGAGGTGCCGGCCGTGCACAACCTCGGCATGGGCCGCACCAGCCGGTGCCACATCGCGGAGGAGGTCGTCGCTCGTGGCTGAGCCGATTCTTGAGGTCGATGGCCTCGTCAAGCACTTCCCGGTCCGGGTCGGCGTGCTGTTCAAGCGCACCGTGGGCCACGTCAAGGCCGTCGACGGCGTCTCGTTCACGCTGAACAAGGGCGAGACCCTCGGTGTCGTGGGTGAGTCCGGTTGCGGCAAGTCCACGCTGGCCCAGGTGCTGATGCGCCTGGAGCAGCCGACGGCGGGCTCGGCCAAGTTCGAGGGCCGCGACATCTTCGGCATGAAGGGTGCGGAGCTGCGCAGGTTGCGCCGCAACATCCAGATCGTGCTGCAGGACCCGTACACGTCGCTGAACCCGCGCATGACGGTCGGCGACATCGTCGGTGAGCCCTACGAGATCCACACCGAGGTGGCGCCGAAGGGCGACCGCCGCCGGAAGGTCCAGGAGCTCCTGGAGATCGTGGGTCTCAACCCGGAGCACATCAACCGGTACCCGCACCAGTTCTCCGGCGGTCAGCGTCAGCGCATCGGCATCGCGCGTGCGCTGGCGTTGAAGCCCAAGGTGATCGTGTGCGACGAGCCGGTGTCCGCGCTCGACGTGTCGATCCAGGCGCAGGTCATGAACCTGCTGGGCGACCTGCAGGCCGAGATGGGCCTGTCGTACCTGTTCATCGCCCACGACCTGTCGGTGGTCCGCCACCTGTCGAACCGGGTGGCGGTGATGTACCTCGGCAAGATCGTGGAGATCGGCACCGAGGACGACATCTACGAGCGGCCGATGCACCCGTACACGCAGGCACTGCTGTCCGCCGTGCCGGTGCCGGACCCGACCCAGCGCGGCCGGCGCGACGTCATCCGCCTGACGGGTGACGTGCCGTCGCCGATCGACCCGCCGTCGGGCTGCCGGTTCCGCACGCGGTGCTGGAAGGCGCAGGACGTCTGCGCCACCGAGGTGCCGGAGCTGGTGCCGCGCAACGGGGGCCACCCGGCGGCGTGCCACTTCGCCGAGGAGCGCGCGGTCGTCTGATGTTCACCTGAATGAGGGGTCACACCGCTGGTGTGGCCCCTTTTTCGTTGTGCTGGGCGTTCTAGCGTTGACGGTGTGCGGCGACACCCTGCTGGTGGCTTGTCGTCACTCTCTCGGCCCAGTTGGTGACTATCCAAGTAGTCCTGTGCGTCGTTGGTCGCTGCTCTTCCGGCGGTATCCCGGTCACCGTCGCGTGGCTAATTTTCATCGCGTTCTTCCAGCCACCCTCTACTGGGGAGGAAAAGCGATGAAGAGAAAGATGTTCGTCGTCGCGGTCGGTGTGATCGGCGCGTTGGTCGCCACCGCGATGCCTGCGAGTGCTTCTTCGTCCGGTCTTTCCGGAAACCTGCGCAAGGGCGAGTGGGTCAACTACTCCACCGCGCGGACCATCACCGTCGGCGGCACCAACATCTACGTCAACAAGACGGACGGTCCGGAGATCGGCGTGAAGTGGCGCCGCTGTTCAGGTGGCGCCGAAGGCTCCGAGGTGCGCCTGCAGAACGCCGACCCGACGCCGCGCGTCCGCATCGGCTCGAACTTCCGCGCGAGCACCGTTTTCTGCCTTTCCGCGAAGTCGTACGGCAGCAACTCGACGGACACGTGGAACGGCAACGTCTGGTGGAACGTGAACTAATGCGTTTCGTCTGCCTGCTCTTGTTGTTCGTGGCCGGGTGCGGTGCCGCGCCTGCAGCGCCCGCTTCTCCAGTCGGATATCCGGATGAGGTTCGTTCGCTTTATTCGACGATGAAGTGGCCCGCGGACGTCCGGCCCGATCTGGAGGCGCTGATCAAAGCGACCACGCCGCCAGCCGGTGAGCAGGGCTTCGCGCGCCAGGCGCTGGCAGTCGTGAACACGTGCGCCTGGTACCGCTCGTGGGACGCCGCGGTCAGCCGTGGCGACTCGGCAGCGGCGGGGTCGGCGCTCGACGCGATCACGAACCTCGTGACGCGTTATCCGCCGGAGGACGACAAGCCAGGCCGCCAGTTCGTGCGGGACGCGGCAGCTCGCGCCGCGGCCGGCGACCCGGCACCCGTTCGCGACTACGTGGACGCGAACTGCTTCGACACCAAGTGGGCCTAGGGCTTCACAAGGCGCGTGATCGTCACCCCCGGGGCGATCATGTCCTGGCCCGTCTCGACGAACCCCCGCTTCCGGTACAGCCGGAGCGCGGGTTCGTTCTTGGTGCCGGTGCTGACGGTCTGCGGCCCGTCCGGCAGCGCGTCGAGCAGCTTCGACGCGATGCCACGACGATGTGCTCGCGGGTGCACGACCAGCCGACAGATGTCCACAGTGGACCCGTCGAGCAGGTACGAGACCGCGCCGGTGAGACCTTCCTCGTCGTACAGCCCGAAGAAGGTCTCACCGCACGCCCTGAGGTCTTCGAGCGACTCGTGCAGCGGTGGAATGCCGTCGAAGCCGATGAGCTCGGCCTCGACGGCGTAAGCCAGCCGCTGCACCGTCCACAGCTCGCGCAGGACGGCGTCGTCGGAGAGGTCCAGGATCACGTGTTGGACGAGTTGCGCACGAACGCGGCCAGGTCCTCGGACTGCTGGATCCGGCTGGGCTCGTGCACGTACATCATGTGGCCGGCCGGGTAGTAGGCCGACTCGATGTTCGCGGTGAGCTCCTTCGGGATCTGCAGGTGCGCGATCAGGTGCTCGGCCGCGAAGTACGGCGTGGCGCCGTCGTACCAGCCGAACGCGACGTGGACCTTCAGGTGCGGGTTCGCCCGCATCGCCGCGGAGAGCTTGCCCGCGGTGGTGACGTGGCGGCCCTCGAACTCCTTGTACGACCACTGCTCGATGGCCCGCGAGAGGGTCTCGTACGGCAGGTCGTTGGAGTAGCCGAGCTCGGCGTGCAGGTAGTGGTTGATCGACGCCGCGTACGGGCCGAGGATCGCGTCGATGGACGGGTCGGCGGAGATCTCCTCGCGGCCGTAGTCCTTGTCCCACCCGGTGAAGCGGCCGTCGAGACGCCCGACGGTCTTGCGGTCGCGGCGCAGCAGCTCGGTGAAGAACCGGATGTGCTCGATGCGCAGGTCGACCGCGTCCACATAATCCTCGGACAGGCCGGTGAGCCGCGCGAGCTTCTCGACCGTCGCGGCACGTTCGACCTCGGAGAGCCTGTTGCCGCGGGCGAGCGCGTACGGGTAGTCGCGCGAGGCGAACTCCTCCGCCTCGGCCAGCAGCTCCTTCAACGGCCGGTCGCCGTGCAGGCCGTGGTAGTGCGCGATCGCCGCGTACGTCGGCAGGAAGAGCGTGTAGCCGAGGTCGTGGCCCTCGTTGAACTCCAGCGTCGCGAAGTCCAGCACCGAGGAGATCAGCATGAGCCCGTTGAGGTACATGCCGTACTTCTTCTGCAGGTGCTCGGCCAGACCGGCGGCGCGCAGCGTGCCGTACGACTCGCCGCAGATGAACTTCGGCGACATCCACCGGCCGTTGCGCGAGGTCCACAGCCGGATGATCTCGCCGACGGAGTCGATGTCGGGCTGGTAGCCGTGGTAGCTGCCGGGCTTCTCGCCCTGCGCGGCCCGGGAGAAGCCGGTCGACACCGGGTCGATGAACACGAGGTCGCTCTCGGCGAGCAGGCTCTCCTCGTTGTCCGCGAGGCCGTACGGCGGCGCGGTCAGGTTGCCCACGTCACCGCTGAGCACCCGGCGCGGCCCGAGGACGCCCATGTGCAGCCAGAGGCTCGCGGAGCCGGGCCCGCCGTTGAACGCGAACGTCACGGGGCGCTTCAGCGGATCCGCGCCGTCCAGTGTGTACGCGGTGAGGAACACCTCTGCCTTGGGCTTGTGGCCCTCGAACACACCGTCCTTGAGCACTTCTTCCTTGAGCACGACACGCCCGGCGGTGGCGGTGTAGTTCAGCTCGCGGCCCTTGACGGTGATGCTGTGCTGGGTAGTGACCAGGTCATCAGCGGGAGACTCGGGCTTGGATTCGGTCTTCTCCTCGGACATAGGAGCAACACTACGGAACTCGACGATCGAATAACGGCGTGCCGAGCGTGCCCGCGCCTGGTCGTGTGGCGCGAGTCCGTGGCCGCGGAGAAACGTGCCGCGTTCCGGGACTGGGACTACTGGGGCAAGCCGGTGCCGGGCTTCGGTCCCATGGACGCGTCGCTGCTGATCGTGGGTCTGGCCCCGGCAGCGCACGGCGGAAACCGGACGGGGCGGATGTTCACCGGCGATGCCTCCGGTGACTTCCTCGTCCGCGCTCTCTACGAGGTGGGGCTGGCCTCCCAGCCCCACGCCTGGTCGCGGGACGACGGCATGGAGCTGCGCGGCGTGCGGATGGCCTCACCCGTGCGGTGCGCGCCGCCGGAGAACAAGCCGACACCTGAGGAACGGGACCGGTGCTCGCCGTTCCTGCGCGAGGAGATCGGGCTGATGAAGAACCTGCGGTCCGTCCTGGTGCTCGGCGGGTTCGGGTGGAAGGCGTTCCTGCCGCTGCTGGGACCGGAGCGGCCGAAGTTCGGGCACGGGGTCGAGGTGGAGATGGGCGGGCTGCGGGTGTTCGGGTGCTACCACGTGTCGCCGCACAACACCTACACGGGGAAACTGACCCAGGAGATGCTGCAGGACGTGCTGCGGCGGGCGGTCAGCTGATGGGGAAGCGCAGTCCCGCGCACGTGCTGTGGACCGAGGGGCCGGCGGCGTTCTCGTTCCTGGTCGAGAAGTACGGGTTCAGCGGGCCGCACGTCGTCGAGCCGCACGGACATCAGGACCACGGCGGGCTGCGGTACGAGAAGCCGAACCTGCTCATCTCGATCGGCGTCTGGTCGTGGCACCAGGGGGAACGGGGCATCACGACGAAGGTGCGGATGTACCGGCCGGACGTCGATGCCCACCTGGGCGCCGTCTACGCGATGCTCGGGCTGGGGCCGGAGCGGGACGTGCCGGCCGGCGGCGGAAGCGGGCACGTGGTGCGCAAGCGCATCGGCGAGCACGCGGCGGTGCTGCGCGAGGTGGTGCCGCTGCTCGAGAACCCGGACCTCACGAGCAAGTTGGCCGAAGGATCATCCCGGCACCTCGGATCCGTGCAAGGCTGATCCGCATGAAGTGGTGGCGGGCTGCGGTTGCGGTGGTGGCGCTGCTGATCGTCGTCGTCGCGGCCAGCGGTTCGTCGCCGGTCACGCTCGTCAACCGGATGAAGGACGACACACCGTCCCAGCTCCGCGAACCGTCGATGGACCTGCCGATCCCGCAGGAGCTGCCCGACGTGTTCGCCGTGCCGTTCACGGTGTACCTGCTGGTGCTCACCGGGTTGGTCCTCTTCGGACTGGTCGGCATCATCCTGGCGCTGGAGCTGCCGCGCTGGCGTCGTCGCCGAGGCCTCAGGGGCGTCGAGATCGAGGAGTTCGAGGTCGGTCCGACGTCGTCGGTGGTCCAGCGCGTCGAGAAGGCGTTGCAGGAGTTCACGAACCACCCGCAACGGCCGCCGCGCGACGCCGTGATCGCCGCCTGGCTCGCGCTGGAGGAGGCCGAGGAGCGGTTGCCGCACCAGACGCCGACCGAGTTCACCGAGAAGCTCGGTGTCGACGCGACCGTCCTCAGGAACCTCTACCAGCGGGCGCGGTTCGGGCACGAGGACGTGAGCGCGGAGCAGGCTCAGGAAGCGCGGCGGGAACTGGACCGCATCGTTCGGGAGCTCGCGTGAAGACCGCGCTGGCGCTGGGCGTCGGAGTGATCATCGGTGTGGCGATCTGGCTGCTCGGCGCCGAACCGTTCTGGGCGGCCGCGCTGGCCGTGCCGCCGACCGCGTTCGCCGTGCTGGTCAGCAGGCTCAAACGCGCCACGGACATCGTGTGGAGCCCGGTACCGCCGCCGCCCGGTTCGATCAGCACCGCGCACGCCAGCACGCTCGCGTCCAGGCTGGAAGAGGCGGCGGAAAGCCCGCGGCGGTACCAGGAACGGTTCCGCGGCCGGTTGCAACGACTGGGGATCGACGCATCCGAGATGCCCGACCCGAAATCACTCGCAGAGAGGCTCAGGAGGGTCGAGTGAGCATCGCGTTGGAGGCCAAGGCCGTTCTCGACGAGATCGGCAAGGTCGTCGTCGGGCGCACGCGGACCGTGCGGCTCGCGCTGGCGGCCGTGCTGGCCGGTGGGCACGTGCTGCTGGAGGACGTGCCGGGCCTGGGCAAGACGCTGATCGCGCGGTCGCTCGCGCAGGCGCTCAGCCTCGACTTCCGCCGCCTGCAGTGCACGCCGGACCTGCTGCCCGCGGACGTCACCGGGTCGTTCCTCTACGACCCCGGCAGCCGCGAGTTCGACTTCCACCAGGGGCCGGTGTTCACCGGGCTGCTGCTGGCCGATGAGATCAACCGGACACCGCCGAAGACGCAGTCCGCGCTGCTGGAAGCCATGCAGGAGCGGCAGGTCACGGTCGAGGGGCGCACGTTCCCGCTGCCGAAGCCGTTCCACGTGCTCGCGACGTCGAACCCCGTGGAGTACGAGGGCACCTACCCGTTGCCCGAGGCGCAGCTCGACCGGTTCCTGGTGCGACTCGACATCGGCTATCCGCCGGCCGAGGAAGAGGTAGAGGTGCTGAGGCGACGGCTCGCGCGGCAGAAGGAGGAGGCCGAGGTGCCGCCGGTGCTGGTGCCCGGCCGACTCGCCGAGCTGCAGCACGAGCTCGAACAGACCACAGTGGACGACGATCTCCTGCGGTACTGCGTCGATCTGGCCGTTTCCACGCGGCAGCACCCGTCCGTCGAGGTCGGTGCGTCACCGCGTGGTGCCCAGGGCTTGGTTCTCGTCGCACGCGCTCTGGCTACTTTGGACGGACACAACTACGTGACGCCTGAGGACGTCAAGGAGTGCGCGGTCGCCGTGCTGTCGCATCGGCTCGTGCTGAAGCCGGAGACGTGGACGTCCGGCGTGAGCGGGGTGCAGGTCGTCACCGAGCTGCTCGGCAAGGTTCCGGGCCCGCCCAGCTCATGAGCAGAGCGGACAAGATCAGGGAGGCGTTCGCCCAGTCACACGGCGCGCACTGGCACCCGACGGACGCGTACTCGCGCGCGGTCTGGCTCGGGACCGGGCTGATCGTCGCGGGGATGTTCTTGCACCAGGTCGAGCTGGTGCTGTTCGGTGTGCCGCTCGTGTTGTCCGTGCTGCTCTCGCACAAACCGCACGGCAAGCCGACGGTGAGCGTCCGGCCGGTGCCGCGAGGCGCGGGCGCGGGCATCGTGCACACCGTCGCGAAGGTCGACGGCGCGGACGCGGAGATCGCGGTGATCAAGCTGCCGGGTGGTGTTCGCGCTGTCCCGGCGCACTCGCCCGACCTGCCGGTGGAGATCCGCCGGGACGCGTGGGGGCCTGGTGTCGATCTTCGCCTCGACCACCTGTTCGCCGGGCCGGACGGGATGCACGTCTACGGCCCGATCGTCGGGGTCGAACACGTCCGCACGATCCTGCCGCCGGTCGAGCACCACCCGTCCGGACCGCTGCCGCCACGCCCCGCCGGTCTGGTCGGCATCCACCGCTCGCCGCGGGCGGGCGACTCGACGGAGCTGCGCGACATCAGGGTGTTCCAGCCCGGCGACCGGCTCAAGCGCATCGACTGGCGGGTGACGACGCGCACCGGCACCGTCCACGTCCGCGAACGGCACGCCGAGGCCGACGCGGAGATCGTGCTGGCTCTCGACACTCGCACTGACGTCGGCGTGAACGTCGCCGACTGGTCCTCTCCTCATTACGGGGCCACGACCCGGCCCGGTGGCAGCCTGGACCGCGCGGTGCGGCGGGCCGCGTCGATGGCCGCCGGGTACCTCAGGCAGGGCGACCGGGTCGGGTTGATGGACCTGAGCCGGCCGCAGCTCAACGTCCGTTCCGGCGTCGGGCGGCGGCACCTGATGCGGATCCGCACGCAGCTCGTCGTGTGCGTGCAGGCGGCCGGGTGGGCGTCGCGCGTGGCGTTGCGGAAGCTGCCGCACGGATGCGTGGTCGTGCTGCTGTCGCCGTTCCTCGACGACGAGATCGCCGAACTGGCCGTGCAGACCCGCAAGCACGGACACGTCGTGCTGGCGATCAGCACGCTGCCGTTGCCGCTGAAGCCCGACGCCGAGACGCCGTGGGGTGAGGTCGCGGCCGAGATGATCGCGGCGGAGCACCGGCTGCGGTTGCGGCGCATGGCCGAGCACGGGGTGAAGGTGACGCGCGAATGCTGATGCGGCTGGCGATCGTGCTCGCGGCGTTGCCCGTGGCGCTGATCCTGCACCTGGAGTCCGACACGGTGGCGCCGTTGGTGATCGTGGCGGCGCTGACGGTGCTCTCGGCGCTGATGCCGGGGAGCGCGGGTCCGGCGTTGCTGATCGGCTACGCGGCGCTCGCGATGGCGTTCGGCGACGGGCACCCGTTGCGGCTGGGCGTGTGGCTCATGATCCCGGCGCTGCACCTGGTTCACGTGACGACCGCATTGGCGGCGGTCGTTCCGGTGAAAACGAAAATCGAGCTCGCTGCGCTGAAAGCACCAGCGCGCCGGTTCGCCATTGTCCAGGCGATCTCTTTTGGTGTCGCGACGTTCGCCGCGTTCATCCCATCAGGGCCTGCGATCGGCCTCGTGGAGCTGCTCGGACTAGGGTCTCTGACGGTCGTGATCGCGGTCGTCGCGCTGAGGATCTGAATCGTCCCTCTCAGCGAGAACTCCTCAACTCCGACTCAAGGCGCAGGTCAGTCGCGATGGTGTTCGGCATCACCCGGCGACGGTAGTCACAACGGCCCCTTGTGACGCGCGAAAAAGGGGGTCCTGGTGCGACCATATGTGTATGGCTGCTGTGAAGTCGCAACCCACACGAATCGTCATTGTCGGCGGTGGGTACGTCGGGATGTACACGGCTCTCGGACTGCAGAAGAAACTGCGCTCCGGTGAGGCATCTGTCACCGTCATCGACCCGCAGCCGCACATGACCTACCAGCCCTTCCTGCCAGAGGCGGCAGCCGGCTCCATCGAGCCGCGCCACGTCGTCGCCCCCCTGCGCAAGGTGCTCAAGCGCTGCCACGTCGTCACGGGCCGCGTCACCAAGATCGAGCACGCGCGCAAGATCGTGACCGCCGAGCTGTCGGACGGCCACGTCGAGGAGATCGAGTACGACGTGCTCGTCTCCGCGCTGGGCGCGATCTCCCGCACGCTTCCGATCCCCGGCCTGGCCGAGGTCGGCATCGGCATGAAGACGATCGGCGAGGCGATCTACGTCCGCAACCACGTGCTGTCGCGCCTGGACCAGGCCGCCAGCACGAACAACGCGGACCTGCGCAAGAAGCTGCTCAGCTTCGTCGTGATCGGTGGCGGCTTCGCGGGCATCGAGACGCTCGCCGAGCTCGAGGACATGACGCGGTATGCGCTTCGGTACTACGAGGGCGTCAAGCCCGAAGAGATGAACTGGGTCCTCGTCGAGGCGATGGGCCGCATCATGCCCGAGGTGTCCGCCAAGCTCGGCGCGTGGACCGTCGAGGCGCTGGAGAAGCGCGGCATCAAGATCTACCTCGACACCCGCGTGAAGTCGCTCGAGGGTGGGCATGTGGTTTTGGATGACGGTACGGAGTTCGACTCCGACACGATCATCTGGACCGCCGGCATGAAGGCGAACCCGGTGCTGCGCAACACCGACCTCCCGCTCGACGAGCGCGGCCGCGTCCGGTGCACCGCCGCCATGCAGGTCCAGGGCCTCGACGGCGTCTGGGCCGCGGGTGACTGCTCCGCGGTGCCGGACCTCTCGCGCATCGAGGAGGACCCGACGGCGACGTGCGTGCCCAACGCGCAGCACGCCATCCGTCAGTCGAAGCTGCTGGCCAAGAACATCGTGGCGCAGATGCGCGGCCAGCAGCCGAAGGACTACTTCCACAAGTACCTCGGCTCGGTCGCGGGCCTCGGCCTCTACAAGGGCGTCGCGGACGTGTTCGGCATGCGCTTCAAGGGCCTGCCGGCGTGGTTCATGCACCGCAGCTACCACGTGGCGTTCATGCCGACCGTGAACCGCAAGCTCCGCGTGCTGATGGACTGGACGCAGGCGTTGTTCTACGGTCGCGAGGTCGTGGCGCTCGGTCAGATCAACGACCCGAAGTCGGACTTCGACCGCGCGGTGCAGAGCTGACCTTCACTCTCTGTGAGTGGCGAGATGCCCCGAGCGTTATCACGTTCGGGGCATCTCGCTGGGCCAGAGGCCGAACTTGAGCGCCCAATCGGAGTAAAGCTCCAAGGGTCGCCTTGACATTGCGTTACGTGAACCAGAGACTACGGCTGGTGCATCACCTGAATGCGTGATTCGCCTGTGTGGGGAGAGAGGTGATCCCGATGTCTCTCGAGGAGCTGGCCGCACAGCTTCGTCGTGGCGAGATCGAGGACCCCGCGTTGGCGCAGTACGCCGCAGAGTACGCGCAGGCGGGGCAGAGTTTCCGCAGCAAGAAGGACGATTGAGCAGGTCAGCTGACGGGCGGGTGCCAGGTGCCCCGTCCGAGGCTGCCAGACCTCTGCTGCTGCAGGGTCAGGACTACCTCTTCCGTTCGCCGCCGAAATGCCTGGACTTCCAGGAGCAGGTCCACCGCCTCGGCATGGTCGACGAGGGCGACGGCAACCCCCAGCCCTGTGTGCTCGTACTGGCGCGCGCCGCCGACATGGAGATGAACGAGCTCTCCATCGCCCTGGCCGAGCGCGGCATCCGGATGGCCCGCATCGACGCCGATCGTTGTGTGGATCTCCCGCTGTCCGTCTACACGGATCAGCCTCTCGTTGAACTCGATCGCTGGCTGCTGCGCCCGCTTCTGGTGTGGCGCCGCCATTTCGAGCTCTCCGCCGTGCCCGTCGAGCCGGGAACGCTGGCCGGTGCCTACGCGGTCGACCAATGGGCCTCAGTGGCCAACTGGCTGTCTTCGCGCTCCGACTGGGCGCACGTGAACCCATCGCGCTTCTCGACGCATCTGGACCGTCTCACGCAGCTTTCCGACGCATCTGCTTTTGGCTTGCGTGTGCCGCGCACGGCCGTGACGACACGTCCGGGCCGTACGCGCCCCGGCGGCGGCCGTTGCATCGTCAAGACGGCTGGGCGGCACTTGTTGGAGCCTCGCCCCGGCGTGCAACACGGCTTGTTCCCGCGCCCTCTGGAGACTTCCAGGGCTTCGGACGCGCCTGAGCCCGCGCCGGTGATCGTCCAGGAGTACGTCCCTTCCGACACCGAGCTGCGCGTGTTCGTCGTGGGGGAGCGCTGCATCGCCTTCCAGGTCGACAAGCTCGACCCGGCCCAGCTCTGGGTGGACCCCGACGCGGTCCGCGTGACGCCCACCTCGGTGCCTTCTTCTTTGTCCGACCGTTTGCTCGCACTGGCACGGCATTGGCGCGTGCAGGTGGCGGCGTTCGACCTGCTCGTCACCGGCTCCGACCACGTGTTCCTGGAGATCAACGTCAACTGCGACTGGCGCTGGTTCGAGCATCGCGCCGGCGACAACTCGGTCTCCGCCGCGGTCCACGACTGGGTAGCGCTGCGCTTCAAGGAGCTGCTCGGAGCGGGGAGGGCACGCTGATGTTCGGGTCCGTTCGATGCTTACCCGGATGCTCGTTCTAGTCCAATTCGCTGGGCCGTGCGGGCGAGAAAAGACCATCCGCTCACACAAGCCAACGATCAAGGCCTAGGCTCACCGCGCCCCCGTAGCCCAATCGGTAGAGGCAGGTCCCTTAAAAGGATCACAGTACGGGTTCGAATCCCGTCGGGGGCACCAACTAGATCCGCATAAGGATCAGGTGCCTGATCAGGCGTTTTGTTAGTTCCAGCCACGGCTTCGGCGATCCGTTCGGCCGTATCCGCTACCTCCGAAAGATGCGCGGAGGGGAGCCGGAGAGTAACCAGAAGATGATCATGGTCATCGTTCAGGCGGACGCCGAGCTGGGTGATCTTGAACAACCTTCGTAGCAGCAGGTCAGGAGCCTTGCTCAAGTTCGCGACCAGGTGCGGAAGCGCATCAAGTAGCGCGATGTCGTCACCTGTCGGCCCGATTGGCACTGCTGTACCAATCGGTGTGGTGTTCGTCACGAGCGTCCGCTTCTGCTCGTCCAGTTCGTTGTAGGTCTGCCGCAGTCCGCGGCTGAACGCGTCGTCGCCGTCCTGGGGCTTGGCGGAGGATCGCTGCCTGCCTCCGCTCGATGTCGGCGAGCGTCCGTTCGACCTGTTCCGCCTCAGCGCGTCGCTGCTCGGCTTCGCGATCGTCGACGGTTGCAAGATCAGCTTCGAGCAGCGCCCGTCGCTCAGGTCCGAACACGCGGTCCGCGAAGAAGGCCGAAATGCCCTCCATGATCGCGTCCTCGCGGACGTAGACCACCTCGGCATGGTCGGAGTATCTGTCGGGCCGCCCGCGGTTGTTACTGCGCGCTGAGCACATGTAGTAGACGCGCTGGTTGCGGAAGTTGCCGTACATCCGCCGGCCGCACGCGTCGAACACCATGCCGCGCAGCAGGTACGTACGTGTGGCGGTGGAGTGCACACTCGCGTCGTCGTCTCGCGAGCCTTGCCGGGCTTTCCTCGTCGCGGTCATCTCGTCGAACATCCACTTCGGAATCAGCGGCTCGTGGACCGGCTCGGGCGACCACACCCACAGGACAGGGGAGTTGACCTTCCCGCGCTTCGACCGCGTCGCGCGCCGGTTGAACACCTGGAAGCCGGTGTACTTCGGATTCCGCAGGAGGTCGCAGACGCTGGACTTGCTCCAAGCTCCTCTGGCACGAGCCTTGCTGGGTGGCTCAGGCGGCGGGTACTTGGTGAGATCGGCGTTGAGCAGGTCAGCGATCGTGCCGTAGCCCAGGCCCTGGTGGTAGCGCCACATCGCGATCTGGGTGACGGTCTGGGCCTTGATGCCGTCCGGCTCCAGCCGCGTCTTGGTCTGCCCCTTGGCAGCCTTGGTGGGGTTGGGATGCCGGTACGTCTTGGCCTTGTAGCCATACGGCGGCTTGCCGATGTTCCAACCCTCGCGGACATGCGTGCACAACCCGCCCCAGGACTGCTCAAGCGTGTTGAGCACCTCGTACTCGGCCACCGACTGGTTGATCCGCCGCTGCAGGATCCGTTGCGCCCGGCTGCCGGTCAGCGTGATCGGCTCGTTGGAGGCGAACAACGGGACCTCGACCCATTCCAACTCTCGCTCGATCGAGAGTCCTTCGTACGTGCGCCGAGCAACGCGCGAGACGCTCTCGCAGATCACCACGTCGAACCTGCGGCCCTTGTGCGCCGCCTCGTCGAGCAGGTCGGTGACACCGCCGTCACGGGCGATCGGGATGTCGTAGCGCTCGTAGTTCTCGCCGCGCCCACGTTGGTCCAACTCCATGCGGCCAGACTCGACGTCGTAGAAGTGCGCGACGATCACCCACGACTCGGGGATGGACGCCTTGCAGTTCCCAAGCTGTCGCAGCATGGACTGCCGCGGATCCTGCTGGTCGTCGGTGGACGTGCGCCCCAGAAACGCCACGCGAACTTCGTTGCGCAGCAACGCAACCGGCATGCCGAGTGGAGAGACCGCGTAGTCCGACAGACCGGATGGTCCAGACGGCACGGCGTGCGTCCGCGGTTGGCTCATCAGGCAGCCTCCTGATCATCGACCTGTTCGGCGTGCTGGGTGGCAGCCCAGTCGAGGAGGTCTCTGATCACGACGGCCAGTTCGCCGCGCAGACGATCGCCTTCGGCGCCGCTGACATAACGCACGTGGCCGGAGAACGCCCAGCTCCTCGTGCGGTTTCCTATTTGATTGTAATGCCACTCTTGCTGTCCAGAACCGTTGTCGCACAAGGGTTCTATTTCACTAAAGGGTGGTTTCTGAGGCAGTGGAACAATGTTCATTCCCATCGCCTCTCATCTCCCGTGACCTGTCCGGTCATGGTGGTGTCGTTGGGATCCCATGCCGCTTCGCTGTACGGGAGCCCAACAGGGGATACGTGCTGTGCGATGCGCGGGCCGCGTTGCGGCAGCTCCGCCAGTCGCCGCCGTTCCTGGACCTGGTCTTGGAAGGACCACGCCGCCCAGATCGGCCCAGCAGGTCCATCAGGACGGCCGTGGTCACGAGACGCGGTCGCGATGACGAAGCCGGGTTTCTCGTAGCCGAGCTGTTGTCGCATCGCCGAGCGAAGGTTCCGTTCTCGCAGCGATGAGTGAACGGAGAACAGCAGAATGCCGAACACGTCGGTGCCAAAACGGCTGTAGTCACCGAGCTTGCCCACCACCTTGGACAGCGGCTCAGTACCGGTGTCGTGTTCCAGGAAGAACCGCACCCGGCGTCCCTGCGCGTCCCAACAGCCGTAAGCATCGGGCCTGAGCTTGATGTCCCCGTGCCAGAAGAACTCGGTGCACGCCTTCTCCGACCACCACTGAGTGAGGGCGGCATCCGGGCGAGTACGGGCAAACGCCGCCAGCCCACAGAAGAAGTCGTTGACGCCGAGCTGATGCGACAGCTTCGGCCACAACCCCAGCCGCTCCAAGCGCTCTGCGTACGCGCTAGCCACTGGCGGCTTCTCCGCGCGCTGTGCAGCGATCACCCGCGCACCGCGGTAACCGAGCGCATACCGCGTCTGACTCGTGCCGCCGGCGCTGTACGAGTCGCGGAACGCGAACACCGCGCCCAGCTCACGCAGCTGTCGCAGACGATCCTGAGCACGTCGTATCGACGAGAACTCGATCGCCGCGATCTGGTTGGTGGTGAGCACCTTGTGCTCGTGCAGGAGGGCGAGGATCCGTCGATCCCGCTCAACGAGCCGGAACCACAGGGCCGCATCTGGCTCACCGACTCGGCCGTCGCGCCGTCCACGAATGTGGGGAGTTCCTTTGCTGTCACTCCTCAGTCGGCTTTTGGGCGACTCTCCTCGATACCACTGCTGACGTGCGGTGATATTGCTTCGCGTCTCGGCGGTTGGGCCAGCGGATTCAGAACGCCGGACATCCGCCTCCCCATGTGCCGGACCACGCGCTGACCAACCCGCGCTGTTGCCCATCGGCCTCTCCCTTCGGAGCTGCTCAAGCGGTAGTCGCTCAAGCACCCCTGAACTCCGGATTTCGAGGCCTAATAGGACACGCGATCGTCGATCGTTATGGCTTCGTCACGCCATGCAGGCGGAGAAGCAGATCCTTGGATTCGGCCTCGTCGAGGCTCTCAGCATCCAGCGCGCGAACGACAGCTTCGTAACCCGCGACCGCATCTCTCGACTCGGCAAGGAGAGCGGAGTTCTCTGCGCCAACCCAAACCAGCGGTTCGTACTTAGGAAACGTCAGCAGGGTGAACGGCCCCGCCAGCCCTGCGTGCGCACCTCGGGCGACCGGCAGGATCCGGATCTCGACGTTCGGGCGGTTCGCCATGAACATGAGATGCAGCAGCTGCCCGGCCTGCACTTCAGCGCCGCCGACCTGAAGTTGTAGCGCCAACTCGTGAATGAAGTACGTGCACGTTGTGCCTCGTCGAGGCAGTCGCTGCATCGCAAGTCCCGCCTGAACTCGGTCTTCCAGCTCATCGGCCGGCGACGTGGCCGAGGCGCGCAATGCCTCGCGCATGTAGTCGGCCGTCTGCAGGAACAGCGGCACCGCGTGCGTGTGCCAGCACGTAAGCGTCTCCGCCACCGCCAGGTTCTCAACGACAGTACGAAGCTCGATAGGCGAACACACTCCGTGCTGCTGCCACCAGCCGACAACAGCCGTCTCACTGTGCAGGGCCAGAAGATGAGCACGTTCATCCGACTTGACCCGGCAGGGCACCCAGCAGCGCAGCGATCTCAACGAGGTTGGCGCCACCTTTGCCGTTCACCACGTCCGAGACCTTGGCCTCGTCCCAGTCCATGACCTCAGCGGCCCCTCGCGAGGTCATGCCAGCTCCTGCGATGGCCGCGCGTATGCCAGCGCCCAGCTCACGGCCACGCGCGGTGGAGATCCTCTTCGGCATGTCTAGCTCCTCGCCTGATCAGTAACCAGCTGCAAGCGCCGCGCTGGATCCCGAAGCCGCAGCGAGGCCTCGTTCAACCAGAGCAAGGACAGCTCCTCGGTGCGGACGACATTGCGGAGTGCGACAAGGACTCGTTCGTAGGGAGTGCGCTCGGCAGCCGACTCAAGCCAGGTGTTGCCGCCGTGCAGCGTGTTCAGAAGAACGACGTCGTCAAACCGCTTCTCCACGAACCGCATCAAGGTGAAGGACACGCCCATGCCGAAGTAGGGTCCGACATCGCCGTCTACGATCTGAAGCTCAAAGCCAGGCAGTTCGTCCAGCTCCGCCAGGTGCTCCAGTTGGTCCGCCATCACTCTCGAATCGCCAACGCCGCCGTTGAGCACCTGCTCTGTCACGATCAGTCGAACGTTCAGCCGCCGCAGCTTCTCGGCCTGCTTGGTGCCCAGTCTCAAGCGGCTGAGAGCCTCTTGCTGGTTCGCAAGATCGAGGTCGTTCGCCGCTGCACCGGACTCGACAAGGGCGGCGTGGTAGCCACCGGCACGCACAAGCTCAGGCAGCGATCCCGCCGCCACGATCACCAGTTCACTCGCCTCAGCCAGGACATCCCACGGTGTCCACGTCAGCCGAGCCCAGGCGTCGCCGTTGATCCGATCCCACATCTGAGGGTCGATGGCTCGTTGCGCAACCCGCATGCACAGCTCAACTTCGTCATCGGATGCGCCGCAAGCAGCTCCGACCGTGACGACTTCGCTAGGAGACATGCGTTGGGCGGCTTGGCAGAGGTGCGACAGCTTCGCGGTAGAGAAGCCAACCCGAGCACCCAACTCCAAGAGCGACCAGTCGCGCTTCGTACGCCAGCCCAGCACAGTCCGGCTCAAGGCGCGGACCTCCAGACTGGCTCTCCCATTGACCAGTTGTAGAGCCATGTCCCATCAGCCTGTTCTTGATCCGTGGGCTTCAAGCCCGATGCCTCTTCGGCTGCCAATGCGTGCGCTCGTGCGTCGTCGCAGTCGCTGCCTGGGCGGCAAGGTGAACGTCGAGCAACATCCGGCAAGGCGCCGGCACTCTCCGCCAAGCGGGTCCGCCGCGACACTTCCTGCACCAGCCGTTCTCGTCCGGCTGGTGCTCATCGACGAACACACGCAGCGCGGCTACTAACCGCGGAACTTCGTGCCGTGCCATGGACAACGCGGACGCACCATCACCGTCAGCAGCGATCCGCGACACAAGATCCAAGTGCTCGACAAGCCGTCGACGCAGCTCGGAAAACAAGACCAGGTTGCCCATGGCAGCGCGCCCTTCGGCTAGCTGGCTCGGAGACGGGAACACCGAGGCTGCTCGGTCGGTTCCGACGTCCTGTCGTTGGCGAAAGCACGCGCAACCGCTTGGCGGAACACAAGAAGCCCTTGCTCCGCAGCATTGGCCTCCCTGCAATCCAAGGCAGAAGTGACCACCACGGCAGCGCGCGAAAGCACTGCGGTCTGCGCCCACGTCAGGTTCACCACGACCGGAACGAAATCCTCAAGACGCGCCATCACCAGAACCCTTCGTCGGACCGACCTGGGGCCGACGGAATCCTTGGGCGTGGCGCGCTACCAGCCCGGACACGCCCGTCCGGACCAGCTCCCACAAGGGGCCAAAGATCCCGCCGACAGCGACCACACTAGGGGTTAATTAACCCCTAGTGCGATAACCGGAACGTGTGAACCTGCCCTGACCTGCGCGTGACTAGGGTGATCACGAGTTCCGCAGCGCGAGGAGGCAACCGGTGCCCAGCGACAAGACGTACAGGAAGTCCAAGCTGGGACGCCTGCTCGATCAGCTGCGCAAGGACGCGGGCAAGGACCTCAGCTACCTGGCGAGCGAACTCCGCAAGACCGAAGCGCACCTGTCGAAGTGCCTGAACGGCACGAACCTCCTCGGCTGGGCCGACCTCGGCCTGTACCTCGACCTCGTAGAGGCGGACGAAGACCGCCGGCGCAAGGCAACCGAGTACTGGGAAGACGCCAAGCAGGACAGCACGCGCGTTCAACACCCAGCCGCGTACAACCAGGCCGCCCGCTCATATGCCCGCGCCGAAGCTGACGCCTCAAAGCTGAAGCAGGTGGAAGCGGTCTGGATCCCAGGCATGCTGCAGGTCCCGGAGTACACGCTCGCTCTCCGCGAAGCGGCGCACCTGTTCGTCAACCCGAAGGTCCCCGCCAACCGCACCGTTGCCGCCCGGCAAAGCCGCCAGATGCGGCTGCACGGCGACGCTCCGCTGCAAGCGCACTTCCTGATCGACATCGCAGCTCTCCGCCGCGCAGTCGGCGGCCCTGCTGCCATGTATGCGCAGCTACTCCACCTGCAGGCGTCCGCGGCTCTCCTGAATGTGACGATCCAGGTGATCGGCGAGGACGCTGGCGCTTACGCCATCGACGGCGTGACCATCCTGAGCTTCGACGACGAGGACTTCCCAGACGTCGTCTACCTGGAGACCAGGGGAGGTGGTCGGTGGGTGGAGAATGACGTTGACGTAGACAAGTTCCGCAAGTCGTTCAACGAGATCGCGGAGGAGCTGGCCTTCACGCCCGAAGAGTCGCTCAAGGTCATCCGCGACCAGGCTGAACTCTTCAAGGAGAGACTCCAGCGACATGACGAACCCTGAGAAGACGTGGCGCAAGTCCAGCTACACCGCTCCCGACAACAACTGCATCGAGCTCGCCGTCGGCGAAGCAGAGACCGCGATGCGGGACAGCAAGGACCCTGACGGCGGGGCATTCGTCGTCAGGGCAAGCGCGTGGGCCGAGTTTCTCATGCAAATTAAGTCTGGCGGTTTTCGCGCTGCGAACTAAATAAGGGGCCACCGAAGGTCGTTCGACGACGCATTTCTCTCTCGCCAGTCGGAGTCTTGCGCGTGCCTAATCGCTACTGCGCGGCGACTTGTATACATTCTGAATGAAATCGTCGTGTGTCTCTTCTGTGAGCTTCCAAACTAATGCGATCCCGCCTCCAGGCAGGACCCAGCTACTAGTTGTCGCAGTTATCACCATTCGACCTTAAAACTTCTGCTCCCGAACGAGGGGTCGCGAGGCGCTCAAGAAGAATGGAACGATTGTTGCGCGATCTATTCCGACATCGCCTAAGTCAAACTCGTATCTGACGCCTGCGCTCGTTTGAGCTAAGGGAAAATGTAATAAATGACCCAACTTCGGTACCTTTGCTATATAGCAATAGGCCACCTTTACTTCCTCGCCGACGGCGGAGACAAGGGCCTCGTGTGAGGCAGAATGTGAACGGACCGAAGCCTTCTCCCCTGTTGAAGTTGTAATCAGCTCGTCAGCGGTAACGATCGATAGATCGTTTTCGTCAACCCTGACGTACTCTAAATGAAAAGTACGCGGATCGTCGTAGTGGTACCTTCCCATCCTATTTGTATGCCATACTACGTCGTAGTCATTGGGGCTGCCGATTCGGCCAAATATTGCTGGGGTCGAATCAGTGACGCCAAATCTTAGACAGTCTCGCCGCAAGCGCCTCACATATGACACAGAGATCCTTGCCACAAAATAACGGCCAGGCTCGTCATCAAGATCGCCGTCTTCGAGGAACTGCACGCGAACCTGGAAATCCCGGGTGAGCTCGATATTTGGAGCTGCTTGAGGTAGAAGCGACTCGGATATGTCTCGTGCAAGGCTCGCTTCTCCTAGTCGAGCCGTCAAAACAGCCTTCGTCGCGTTATTTAATTCAGTATCAGAGAGCTTTCTGAGTGAATCTATATTCGTGGCCGAGTCTAAGGTGAGGCTGTAGAGCATATTTGAGCGCTGCTGGATAAGTGAGGATTGAATCGTGTCATTGAGCAGCGCTTCGGTTTCTCTGCGTATAAGCCCTTCGTAAATAAAGCCAACCAAGAATGCCCCTACGAAAGACTCGCCCAAAGAGTCCCAAGGAACGGAGTTCCAGGGCTCCTCTAATGTTATCCAGCTGCGTTGCAATGCGGATTGAATGAGTAGAAGGATTATGCCAACTAGTAGAACTATTAGGAGGACTAGGTATACTTTCCAGCGCTTAAGTGCAAGCGACTTGTTCATCCCAGTGAGCCGACTGGTCTAAAGTCAAACCGCAAGTGTCCTCGCTCCAAATGTTCACGAGCAAGGTTGCGAGACACTACCTGACCGTCTCTGCGAAGTGTGACGAGCGCCCGTGCGTCTAGCTCCGCAACGGCGCTTGATACTAGGTCTGACTCTAGTTTGGACGCGTGTGCAAGCTCACGGAAAGTCATGCCGTCATGCGCAAGTTCTGCAACGATAAATGCGGGAGCACTAACTACCAATGAGCGCGGAAAAGAAGACAGTAGCGATCGTGCCACCTTCGCTCCCGTCTCGAGTCCGGTGTGTTCTTGAGTAGGATTCCCGTCTATCTTGGATTCGGTGTGTGTAGAAGTAAGGGATCGGTCAAAAGCTGCATTTAGCTGCGGTCTGCCCAACCGGGCATTCTCAATTAGCTGGCCTACTGCGCCCAGGGATTCCGCGGTAAACAACGCTTGTCGTATTCCGTCGACATACGATTCGAAGCGAGTGGCCGCATTTGAGTTCAGGCGAAAAATCTTGTATAGGTTCTCGGCCGCAGCAAGGCCAAACGTCCGCGCTACGTAGCCAAATATGCTGAGTAGCTCTGCCAAACCTTCTTCCAGAAGAGTGCAAGATTCGTCAGGGCTTCTAAAACCGAGCCACACATGGATAATCTCGTGTGCGATGAAATAGTCTGCTAGGAACGGTGAAATTGCTGATTCGTCGAAGTAGATTCCGGGTTCAATCCCATGCTTTCGTTTGTCTCCCATGTCGGCTGTGAGAGCCGAGAATCCTTTGCTCGCATATGGCTCTGGTAGGCGCTCGACGACCCGAACAGGAACCTCAGTCACATCTATCTGTAGGGTCAAATAGAAATCTGCGACGTCGTCGCGAATTTGTGTGAGCTTGCTTTGCGTGGGCGTGAAACTGGTCAGCTTCTCCAGCGCTTCCCTATCGCGCTCGGCAGCTACGTTTGCACGCTCAAGTTCTCGCAGCGCAAGCACTGCTCGTGACTCGTCGTCTGTGGAGATCACCTTCAGCTGGTCGAGATCTCTCCGTAGTGATTCGCGTGCCGACTGAAGACCAGCTACAGAAAACGGATGGCCTTTTAGATCCTTCCGGAGCTGATTCTCAAGATGAATTCTTCGAGCGCACTGAGTGCCCTGCATCAGAACTATGGACTGAAACAAGTCGAATGCGTTTTGCATTCATTTCCCTTCGTAACGCTCGCGCAGCGAGTAAGCCCGCGTCAACTCTGTTAGCCCAAAATTGGACATTGTTGTACTGCCATCCACAACCTTGTCGCGCCAACCAACAAATCTTACTCCATACATGCAGTTGGTTTGCTGCAGGACACCATCAATCACCCGATAGGTGGCTAACGAGCACGCCGTCGAGACACCTAAAACCCGGTACCTGTCGTAAGTCGGGAAGAGCCCATGGAGCCATTCATCTGTAGGCTCTGTAAAATACTCTGTTGATGTCAGGGCGCGTGGAAAAACGTATCGAGCACCTTCTAAAAGTGCGCCAGCGATGTTTCGGCTCGGATGGTGATGAGACACCGCAGTATGGTAAGCAAGGGCGAGTTCGTGTTCTATCTGCGAAGACTCAGAGAAAGATTCATTAACGATATTTAGTCTAGTAGATCCCAGGTTTTTGGCTAGGTCGCGCGCCCTACTTGCTGCGTACGTGGAAGCCTCATATCCAATTATCCGTAGTCTTGGATTTATCGTAAGGAGCAAGTGGGCGTGATAACCGACTCCGACGCCAACCTCAACTCCAACCCCATTCAAGTCGCCCGTCAGCTCATCGCACATGATGGCGGTTACTCCGGGAGCGCTAAGGCAGGTGCCGGCCCCAATGGGGATACTCCAGTTTAAATAGCTGAATAGAGTCAAATCTTTTGGCGTAAATAGTTCGCGATCGATCTTCTTTATTGCGGTCGTCGTCCGCTCGGAGATCCCTGCGTATGAAAGAACTTCGGTGAGTAAAACTCTGCGAGTTGCAGCTGTTTTATTCATGTAGTGGTCGAACCAGGACCAGCCATATAGCTGGCTGTATAATATGATGTTAAACGGGTTCAATTGAGTTGCTAGGTGGATTGGAAGTAGGCGAGCTCTGTCTTCGATTTCATTGATATTGAAGCGAGGAAAGTAGCCGGCGTACACCGGGCGGAGTGGGGTCGTGACGGACCGATGTCTGGTATCCAAGACCTCACTCCGCTCCATGCTTCAGGGGTGTGTCGCCTACTCGCCGCCGACGCCCCCGTCGTCCGCGCCACCGCCGTCGTTGTCCGGCGTGACGTCCGGTTCTTTCTCCTTCGTCGACATCTCTAGCCTCCATTGGGTGTTGAGGATCCAAGTAGATAATCGTGTGTTGGGACGTCGAGGTTAGTCAAGGTCCTATCGGGTGTAGAGGTAGAGTGCATCTGACGTAATATTTGCCACCGCCAATCGAGCAATGAAGTCCAAAACATGAGTTTGACTCACCTATTTGCCTACCAAATGACGCTCCATCCGATATGCGAGCGCGTACCGTGAGACTTTGATGCAAATGCGAACGGTTGCGCAGTGCTCCAGTTGTCTGGGTGCTTGTCATGCCAAAATCTTGATCTTGTAGCGGCTGCAGAAGCGGTTGTCATTTCCATGTTGGCAGTTGATGGCTGTGAGTGGCCGTTGACGTGCCCGAATACTGTTGATCTGAAGTCGAGTCGACGTCCTCCGACGGCGCGGAGACTACTGGCCAGTCTGTCCCCCTGGAGAGCTGTCTTCTTCAGTCCTGGGCTGATGTTGATCGCGACTTGGGGCGCAATGACGGTGGCAACTAGAGCTGTTGCGTTCTTCATGATCACGATTTGAAGGAGCTGTTCACCGGCGAGACGGTTCGCTCTGTGCGCGTTGTCGATCAACAGCTAAAGGTCTCGACGCTTGAGATGAGCTGCTTGAGCGGCGAGGATCACTGCTTTAGAACCTGCGTGCGATGCTGGTGGTGGCGTGGTTTCTTGTCCAGCGCAGAACCGACTGTCGCGTCGGTGTCACCACAGCTCGTTTGACGTTTAAGCGACAGACGCAGGCTAGTTCGGAATCGTGAAGGCCGGTTCATAGCCGTCGGCGGCGAGGTCCTCGTAGGTCTGTGTGGTGGGAACGCGGTCCCAGATGCCACCCAGCAGAACGGCGAATCCGGCCGGCGTGGCGAGGAACAGGTGCAGGACCGGAGGCTTGATCGTACGCGCGATCTCGCGGGCGAGGTCGCGAATGGCGAGCGCGACTCCAAAGGCGTGGTCCAAGTCGACGATGCTCGTGCCGCCCGTGCCCGTGGCCGGCCGCACGGTCAGCAACGGGATATCCCGGCCCGTCGATGCGAGGTATTGGTGCACGTCAGGAGTCAGATCAGCGGCGATCGCGATGGCGAGCGCAACGTCCTGTCCGACCGGGAGATCGGAGAGGGGACGAGACACGGAAATCGCTGCCGGGGCGACGTGGCTGGTAGGTGGTGCCCAGAGTTGGCCGTCCTTGACCTTCGCCAGCGTGAATCCCGCAGTTTCCTGGAACATGACCCCCGTCGTGAACCACGTGGGGAGCCGCATGGTCCCGGTGATGAGCACGCGGCGTGCACGGAGGCTGCGTAGGGCGCGTTGAGCGTCAGCTAGTTGTGGACGGAGCACGGTTTCCCACTCCTGAGGATCCTTCAAGCCCCGTCGGTTTCTGGCTTCGGTTCCGCGGAACCGGTCCACCCAGTCGAGCGTGACCGCAGCGTCAGGATGGGCAGGACGAGGATCGAGCGAGTTGATGGCGAGAACCGTGAACGGTTCGGTTGCGTGCAACCCGAGGCGGTCGATCGCCTCGCGGATGTCGTGGGCTGTTCTCACCGCTCGGTTGGTTTTGACCCACTCTCGGACCTCGGCGATGCCCAAGCGAAAGGCGGTCTCGTCAGCGCGTACTCCTGCGGCGTAGCTGATTTCGGCGATGTGGTCTCGCCAGACGGCTTCGGACGCATCGGTGCGCAGCCGCAGGTCCGCGAAGAACTCGAACAGCTCGTCGTCGGTGCAGCTCAGGTGCTCAATCAGGCGGGCCCGGGCCGTGAGTGCAGCGGGCGTCCTGGATTGTCGAAGTCGTTCGCCAAGACGGTCGTGGCGATCCCGCTGAGTCAGAATCGGATCCGCAGGGTCGATGGAACGAGTTGTAACCAGGGTCAGCTGAGGACGCGTCTCGTTTCGGCAGAGATCGGTCCGCGCTTGGTAGAACCGTTGCAGGATGCTTGGCCCACCCTTGCGGGTCTGTTCGCACAACCAGTCCAGGGTCGCTGCACGCTCCGCAGACACCGAAGCCTTGACCTGGACGTACTCGTTAGGGCCGGTATCCCTGATGATGACGACGTCGTCAACGTTGCCGACCTGGGCAGCTTCGACGGTTACGGACCTGACTCCGGTGTGTGGGACCAGGGTCCGGAGTCCGGCGTGCCAGGCGACGGCGTGCTGGACGTCGTCGCCCGTCAGGCGGGCGCCACTCGCGCTCGGGCGAGCCGCGGCCGGCACTTGCATCATGACTGCGCCGTGAAGGGGGGCGTCGGCGGGCAGCGCCGGATCTGCTCAGCGATCAGGTTCGCGGTGACAGGCTGGTCGGGGTAGGCGGTCAGGCAGACCGCAGCGAGCACCCGGTCGACCAGGTCAGAGTAGGTGTGGCCGTATCCCCGCTCGTCCGGTCCGGTCAGCTTTACCAGTTCCTGCAGATCCGACGGTCCAAGTGGGATTCCCTCGAAGAGTGAAGTGAGGATGGCGGCACGCTGAGTCGCGTCAGGGCGAGCGAAGTCGAACTCTGCCGCAGCCCTGCGCCGGATCGCCGGGTCGAGGGCGCCGATGCGGTTGGTGCACATGACGACCAGGACGCCGGGCGCCTCGGTGGCGATCTGGCTGATGCCGCGGATCAACGCGTTCACCCCGGCGCGGTCCTCATGGTGCATCTGGCTGGCTTCACGGGACTGGGCCAGGGCATCTGCCTCGTCGATGACGAGGATGGTGGGGCGAGTCGTACCCGCCAGGCGGGCCTCGTCGAGGACGCCGTCGAATGCGGTTCCGATTAGTCGGGTCATTTCTCCGACGGCGCCGGTGCCGCGGGCACGCAGGCTTAGGCGCTTGACGCGCACGTCGATGCGGTGGCGTCGGGCGATGGCGTCGGCGAAGGTCTCCGCGAGGGTGGTCTTCCCCGTGCCGACGTCACCGGCGAAGATGATCAGAGGTGGTCGGTGGGCCAGCCGGTCGACTGCAGGTAGGACCGTGTTGTGGGTACGAAGACTCCACTCACGCAACAGCTGCGGCTGCAAGATCAATTCGGCCTCTTTGGCCAAGCGCATCTTGACGTGATCAAGTCCGACCAAGTGGGCGTAGCGCTGCTGAGCGACAGGGTCGGGGAGATCGAGGTCGTCCTCGAACAGGTCGTTGCTGATGGTGGTCATAGTGGTCGGTACATGCTCCTGGTGAAACCCGTCCCGTGGGCCGAGTACGTGCGATCGGAAGTGTGGTAGCCACCCGTGTAGCCAGGGGCAGGGGCGGTAGTACGGGTGAAGGGCAGTAGTCCGGCGAACTCGTCCCGATCAGTACTTGGCGCAAGGGACCATTTCAAGCTGTAGCGCAGAAAGCTGTTGAATATCGTGCCGTCTGTGTTGGCGTAGCGGTAGATCCCACCCGCGCGGTCATCGGCGACGAGAGTGCCGTCCACGTTCGTGTAGTCGAGGGCGAGGATCCAGTCGCCGTGCCTCTGGAACCCGTAAGTGATCTTGTTGACGTAGCCACGGTGGGAAAGCAACGCTGCTTCCAAGGCGTAGTCCATGATGTCCGCGTCAGAGGGACCGTGCTTAGGGTAGTAGCGCTGCACTTGGCGCAAGTCGGTGGCGATTTTCGAGGCAACGTACTTGGCCGAGGCCAAGCTGTAGGTCTCGGACATGGAACGCGTGTAAGACGTGGTCATGGCTACCCCCTGAACCTGCTGCCGAGCACGACCTGCCAGCACTTCACGGCATGATCCTTCGTCGTCGCGTAGCCAGCCTCGGTGATCGCGTCCAGCGCGGCCTCGGCTGCATCCACGATTCGGATGCGGTCGCGCAGCTCGTACAGCCGGGCGGCGTTGTTCGCCGGGTTGACCGGGTCGAAGATCTCGATCTCCCCAACGCGAGCGCTCGGCAGGTCCGACGCCGGGTAGTACGTGTCGAACGCGATCCGTTCGCGAAGTTCGGTTCGCACGACGTAGTCGAAGAACCCCTCCAGAGCGGTGACATAGTCGGTGAAGTCGACACGTGCGGTGTCAAGCAGGTGCGCGCAGAGGAGTTCGACCATGAATGACTTGAAGCGGAACTTGTCGCCCGGCGGACTACTCATGACCTGCTCGCGAATCCACCACTTCACCAGGCGGACTACCTGTGCCCAGTCATCCGGGCAGTCGTTCTTCCTGGCCTGAACGAAGTCGAGGTGCAATCGCACGCTGGTCAGCAACCAGTCGGTTCGGTCCCCAGCGTCCTTGGCGATCAGGTATCCGCAGTCGTCAGCATCGCCTTCATAGAGCACCGGCACGACGTCAACATCAGTGCCGGTCGACTTGAAGTGCACGTTCACGCAGTGTGTGCCGGGCGTGATCTGTGACGGGTCGAGCAGTCCTTTGTAGGCCTCGCGAAGCCGCTCGGTGAGCCACTCCACCAACTCCGACTCCTTCACAGGAGCCTCGTCACGCTTGACGTAGACCGCCACGTCGAAGTCGTTGAACGTGCGCAGCGCGGTGCCCTTCGCGACTGAGCCAGCATGCAGCATCTTCACCAGGGAGAACCCAGGGTTGAGCGCGATGTGGGACTTCAGGCGTTCGCGCAGCTTGTTGACCTGGCTGCGCCTGTCGATCGCAGTCTGCCGCGGCAGGTTCACCACGCGTTCCGCGAAGTCCTTTACGTCCGCATGCGTGATCTTTTGCGTCACGTCCACGACCTCCTTGCAGTCCCATGCGCGCCATGAACCATCTCCACGGCACCTCAGATTCGAACATCATCTTCTAAGATTCGGATACACTACCTCACGACCTCACGTTTCAAACCAGGACACTTCACCTGGGCGTGTCGGCGATGAATCCCACAAGTTGACTCAGCAGTAGCCAAGGCATGCCTAAGATGCGAACGGACCGATCAAGATCGAGAGTCGTCCGCCGAATCGGCGGGCGTGGACTAGCGCGGAGACGACGTGAACGACCCGCAACTGGACCCCGGCGACATCGCGGCTCTGTTCGACAGGACCAGGCTGCGCATGGCCAGGGAGCTCCGCGGGTTCAGTCAGGTACAGCTCGCCCGCGAAGTCGGCTCTGTTACCGCGGCCTCGGTCAGTCAGTTCGAGAACGGCCACACTCGGCCTGCGTCGTCGACTCTGAACAGAATTGCAGTGGCGTTGCGCGTACCACCGTCTTTCTTCGCCGCTCCCGCTCGTCCTCCCGCCCAGGAACAGATCAACGGCTTCTTCCGCAGCCTTCGCTCTACCTCGCCGCGAGATCGTCAGCAGGCGCTCGCGTACGTCCATCTCGCTCGAGAGCTCGCGCTCGAGCTCGAGAAGTACGTCGTGCTGCCGGAGTTCAACCTGCCGCGTGCCGCCGCAGACGGTGGTCGCAGCCTGCAGGCCGCCGACATTGAACAGGCCGCGGCACTGGTGCGCGCTCACTGGAAAGTCCCGCCCGGTCCCGTCGAGAACGTCGTGAGACTGCTCGAGATGAACGGAATCGTCGTCGTCCGGTTCCGTGTCAGCATCGAGAAGGTCGACGCGTTCTGTGTGGACTTCCCGGACCGGCCCGTCGTTGCGCTGGGGGCTGACAAGGGGTTGCGGGACCGGTCGCGGTTCGACGCGGCGCATGAGCTGGGCCACCTTGTCCTGCATGGCATCGATGGCCAGATCGCCGACAAGGCAACGGAGAATCAGGCCAATGAGTTCGCGGCCGCCTTTCTGATGCCAGCGACCGACATCAAACATGAGCTCCCGGACAGACTCGACTGGCCCGCTTTCCTTCGCTTGAAAGCGAAGTGGCACGTCTCGATCGCGGCTCTACTGGTCCGGGCAAAGTCGCTCGGCGTTATGAGTGAGCACACCTACGCCCAAGGGTGGAAGGCGCTTTCCGTCCGAGGCTGGAGGAAGGTGGAGCCCGGATCGTTGGGAAACCCCGAAACCCCGGTACTCCTCCAACGTGCGCTGGAACTCACGGAGACGACAGGCGTCTCATATTCCAGTTTCATCCAGCGCTCCGGGCTGCCCGAGGCGGACGTCCGCACCCTGCTCGACCGTGATTTCACGGAACGCCCCCGCGTGAAGTTCTGACCCAAGACCGCGCGTCCGCGAGCGCAGGCCTCTGATTGCCGCGTCGTCCCTGCCACGTCACCAGTCGGGCCCGTGGCAAGTAGGCGGCAACGGCCACTGCGAACACCGTCAGGTCAGGAGCCGAGGTGATGCCGGCGCACGGCGACAGCGCGATGTCGAGCCTCAAGCCATCCGTACTTTCCAACAAAAGCCGGAACCGCTCCACCCAAGTTCGACTGTCGCCGATGAGCAGTCCATCCATGGTCAGCGAGTCAGATCGCTGCGGTTGTTCCGTACTGAGACGCGAACTCCCGACTGCGGTGGTACGACACGTATGCCGTGCCGAGCGCAACCAGTCCGCTACAGGTGGACCGGTGTCATGGCGACCCGTTCCGGTGCCTCATTGGGCGCCGCTGCTACGGCATCGACGACGGTGTGTGAGTGGAACGGTAGCGGATATCTGCAGTTCACGGCACGCACGCGTAGGGGAGGGACTAGTGCGTACCGTGTCGGGGGCACTACCGTTCACCTGTATGGATCACCTCCTGACCAGCGCAGACGCGGTCAGAGGATGATCTTGTAACTCCCGGTGATGCCCGGCTGTTCCCGGTCCTGCCCTGCGGTCCGCGCCCAATGCGCGCCCAAGTCCCGCGCTGGACCCGGCCGCGTCGAGCCTGGTCGGAGTGGTGATGTGGGCAAGGTCACCGAGGTCGGGCAAGACGTGTGCGTCACCGGTGAGGCCGGCGGGATCGGGCGGGCCACCGCCGAGCGACGAGGACGCGCGGGCAACGGTGGCGCGATCGTGTGCGTGTCGTCGATCTCCGGGATGGCCGGGCAGCCGAAGCATGCGGTGTACGGGCCCGCGAAGTTCGTCGCGTCCGGGCTGACCATGCACCTCGCGGTCGAGTGGGCGCACGAGAACATCCACGTCAACGCCATGGCTCCCGGCACGATCAGGACGGCCGTCGTCAAGGACCTCGAAGCGACGCCCCAGGGCAGGACCTACGTCGACGGCATGGCGGCGGTGCATCCCGTGAAGCGGCTGGGAGAGCCGGAAGAAGTGGCCCGAGCCATCGCGTTCCTGGCGAGTGACCAAGCTTCGTTCATCACCGGCGCGATCCTGCCGGTCGACGGCGGGTATCTCGCCCAGTGGTCACCAGGTCGGGCGGGCCGTCACGCCGCCGTCGACGACCAGGTCGTGGCCGGTGATCCAGGAAGCCAGGTCCGAAGCCAGGAAGACGCAGGCGTTGCCGATGTCCTCCGGCGTGCCGAGTCGCACCAACGGGCCAGCTTTCTCCCACCTGGCAACGCCTTCCGGCCACTGTTCGGAGATGCCGGGGCGCTCGACCAGGCCAGGCGAGACCGTGTTCACCCGGACGTTCGGCCCGTACTCCAACGCGGCGGCGCGGGCGTGCATGATCAGCGCGGCCTTCGAGGCGCTGTAATGGGCGTGTCCAGCGGCAGGAAAAGAGCCCTCGATCGACGCGATGTGCGTGATCGAGCTGACCGAGAACTGAACTGCGGCTTGGGTCACCGCGAACGGGCCGGTCAGGTTGGTGTCCACAACGGACTGCCATTGCGCGACGGTCATGTCCGCCAACGGTTCCACGGGCTGCACACCCGCGTTGTTCACGACGAAGTCCAACCGGCCGTGCACACCAAAAGCCGCCGACACAACTCGCTCAGCGTCCGTGCGCAGGTCGCCGTCCGCAACACCGTTGTGGCGCACGACCAACGCGCCCGCGTCGGAGAACCGCCGGGCGATGCCCGCACCCAAGCCACCACCCGCTCCGGTGACGAGCACGACCTTGCCGCTGAGATCGATCACGAGACGATGCCCTCCAGCCGTTCGAGCAGCCACGAGACGATCTCACCACGGCCGGCCACGAACCCGTCCGAGCCGACCGGCCAGAACTCCCCACCGGCCTCTCGCACCAGCACCGAACCCGCCGCCACGTCCCACGGGTGGATGCCGAGGTTCGCCGCCGCGTCCGCCCTGCCCGCAGCGACCCAGGCGAGCGACAGGGCGGTCACGTACACCCGCCGCACGTCCGCGATCTCCATCAGCGACCCGAGCAACTCCATCTCGCCGCGGTAGGGGCTGCCGGGCAACGGGATGTCCGTCAGCACGAGCGGGCGCGGACTCACGCCGGGAGGAATCACCAGACCCGAGGAACGCACCGAAAACGGCACGCCCACCGCCGCCGTGAACAGCTCGTCGCGGAACGGGTCGAGCACGCACCCGGCGACCAGCGAGCCGTCCACGGCCGCCGCCACCGAGATGCACGCCAGCGGGATGCCGCGCACGAAGTTCCGCGTCCCGTCGATCGGGTCGACGAACCAGGTGATCCTCGAAGACGCACCGCCGAGCTCCTCGCCGACCACCGTCGAACCGGGCACGCCGCTGGTCAACGCGGCGCGCAGGAACGCCTCGACCTCCAGATCAGCCGAGCTGACCTGGTCGAACGCCCCCTTCGCCGCGACTGAGACGCGCACCTCGTGCAGCAGCTTGGCCGCGTCCACGCAGGACTGGGCGGCCAACGAGAGGAGTTCCCCGGGAGTCACTGCTCCATTGTGATCGGTCACAAACACGACCGGATGACTCTGGGCAACGTCCCATCCGCGCCCGTGACCTGTTCCACCACGATGAGCTGACCTGACAACGACGTGGGAGGTTCGGGATGCGGATCGTGGCCGGGTTGGCGCTGATCACGGCATTGGTCGCGGGAACAACCACAGCGAACGCCGAGAGCAGCATCGAGTACGTGGCACTGGGCGACTCGGCCGCGGCCGGCCCGTTGATCCCCAACCAGGACCCCGCGCTGTGGTGCCTGCGCAGCGACCACAACTACCCGCAGGTCGCAGCAGCGTTCCTCGGGGCGAAGCTCACGGACGTCACGTGCTCCGGCGCCGAGACGAACCACCTCGCGGGCCACCAGTTCGGGTTCGTGACGCCGCAACTGGAAGCGTTGAGACCGACCACGGACCTCGTGTCGCTCACGATCGGCGCCAACGACATCGGACTGTTCCAGACGGCGTTGAGCTGCATCAACTTCCTGCCCGAACCCGCGGGGATCTCCTGCAAGGACCGCTACACCGAAGGCGGGGACCAGCTCGCCAAGGCCGTCGACGCGTGGGCACCGGAGTTCGGCGCAGCGCTCGACGCGATCAAGAAGCGTTCGCCCAACGCGAAGCTCGTGATCACCGGCTACGGCACCTACATCAGACCAGGTGGCTGCTACCCGCGTCAGCCCGTCTGGGGCCGTGACGGCGACTACCTGCAGAGCGTCATGAACAAGATCAGCGCGACCGTCAAAGCCGAAACCACCAAGCGCGGCGCGATGTTCGTGGACTTCGCGGCAGTGACGGAAGGCCATGACATCTGCGCCGAACCCGCTGATCGCTACCTGGAAGGCCTGATCCCGACGACGATCGCCGCGCCGCTGCACCCCAACGCCGCCGGCATGAAGGCGTTCGGCCTCACGGTTGGGCGCGCCGCGCTGCAAGGGCTGCGGTCAGGAGCGTGACGTGCTCGATCCGCGTCGGGTCCAGGCCGGTGAGCTCCGCGACCCGGCGCAACCGGTAGTCCACTGTGTTCGGATGCACGTGCAGCTCCGACGCAGCCGGCCGCCGCGAGCCACGCCGGAGATAGACCTCAAGCGTGCCAACAAGTTCATCTGACAACGGCGCGACCACAGCAGCGAGCGGCCCGAGCGCGGCGCTGGGACGGGACAACTGGTACTCCAGCAACACGTCGGCCAGCCGGTACAGGCCAGGACCCGACCGCAGCGCCACGTCGAGCACCTCGCGCGCGAGCCCGGCGGCGGCCGCGACCCCGGAGGGTGGGGCCGCGACCGCCGCCACTGTCAACGGCACGCCCGCGGACCGCGTCACGTCCGCCACGATCCGGTCCAGCGGAAGATCTTCACCGGGCAGCAACGCCAGCCCGCCCTCCACGCCGAGCGACGACAGCACCGGCTCCCGGCTGTGCCGCTCCAGCTCCGTGCGCAACCGCCGCAGTTTCCGCCGTGCCGCAACGGAAGCGTCCACACCGGGCAGCAGCTCGTCCGGGTGCGGCGGCACGTGCAGCGCCAGCACCACGTGAGGTCCGGACGCCTCAACGGTTCCGGCGAGCAACCCGGTCAGCAGCGTGTGCCGCGCGGACCGCTCGTCATCGAAGATCGTCTGCCGCTCGTCCAGGTACCCGGCGCTCACCACCGGCGTGACCACCTGCAGGTAGCGCATGGCCAGCGCGTTGAGCTTCAGCACCTCCCCGACCTCCTCCGGCCGGGCGTCGGGCACCAGCGCTTCCCACACCACCTGGATACCGACGTGGTACGCGGTGAGCACCACGTCGACCGGCACGCCCTCCTCGGCCCGCCGCGCCGCCGACTCGCGCAGGAACCGCAGCTGTTCACCGGTCGGCAGGACACCGGTGCGCAGGACGTCGGCGAACGCGCGCAGCGCCTGCTCGATCACGCGCGTGATGTCGCCGGCCAGCTCCTCGCGGGGCAGCTGCTGGTACTCCGGCACGCGTGAGGTGATCTCCGCGAGCACCCGCCGCACGAACGAGGGCAGCTCCGCGACGAGCCGGTCGGCCAGCGGTCGTCCGCCGATCAGGAAGGACATCCGCCGATTCTGATGGCAAAGCCGTGAAGTGTCAGGGTTCGTTGGCGCAGCGCGTCTTGCCCGGGCAGCCGCGCAGCAGCTTCACGACGGGCGGCCGGGTGATCTTGGCGGGCGCGGCGGAAGCGCGGTCCGGCCACTGCACCGAGATGGCCATCGCCGCCGCGTTGTTGTCGTAGTTCTTCTCCTGCAGCTGGCGGTCCGGGTTCGCGACCGTCACCACGTCGTAGACCCCGGAGGCGACCTTCGTGAGGTCGAGCCACTGGAACTCCACCTGGTACTTGTAGTCGTCGCCCTCACCGACGGAGATCCCGAAGAACACGTCCAGCGCCTGCGGGTTGTGGTGCTGGCACTTGTGGCCGTCGAGCAGCGCCGCGAGCTTGCCGGTGTGGGTGTCCTCGCCGCCGGGCCGGTGGGCCAGTGCTCCCGCGTCCACGTTTGTGTAGCGGTCGCCCAGGCAGAAGCCGTTCTTGCGGTCCGTCACGACGGTCTCGCCGGTCGGGGTGCGCAGCTGGAAGTACTCGAAGCCCATCAGGTGCCAGTGCTGGTGCGCGGCCGCGGGCTCGTAGTACGACCACGTCGAGGTGCGGTGCTGCGCCTCGGCGAAGGTCATCGGGATCGGTCCGTCCTCTTCGGACTGGATGGCCTGCCGCACCGACATGCGGGGCTGGGCCGTGCTGTTGCGGTGGGCGTGCACGAGGAACGGGCCGTCGCCGATGTTGTCCACCGAAGTGGTGAACCTCAGGCGCACTGCCTTGATGTCGCCCTCGGTGACGCACGGACCGCCGGGTGCGGAGGGGTCGGTCACCATGCAGACGTCCCAGGCGTCGCACTTGCCGGCATCCCCGTCATATCCGCCTGGGCAGCCCACGGGAGCCTGCCGCAGGTCCGGCAGCATCGGCGTGGCGGCGTGCGACGAGGCGGTGAGTGCGGAAGCGATGATCGCGGCGATGACCATCGCGGCGGGTCTCTTGAACACCGTCACACATTAGTTGCGCCGCAACAATTTCCGGCACCACTCCAGCCGCGACTCACCCGATCGACTGACACGCCAACGGAAATTCCGTGCCTGGTCCTAGGGTGCGGCCGGTGAGAATCACGTTGGTGTGCGGCACGCGGCCGGAACTGATCAAGCTCGCTCCGCTCATCCGCCGGTTCGGCGAAGAGGCAGCCGTCGTCTACACAGGACAGCATTACGACCGCGCGATGTACGCGCGCATCCGGCAGGGCATCGCGGAACCCGGCAGCTTCGTCGAGCTCGGCCTGGGTGGCGGACGCCGAGGTGCGCAGCTGGGCAACGCGGTCGCGGCACTCGACGCGCACTTCGTCCAAGAACCACCCGATGTGGTGATCGTGCAGGGTGACACGACATCCGCGCTCGCGGGTGGCTTGGCCGCCAACGCGAACGACCTGCCGCTGGTGCACGTCGAGGCCGGCCTGCGCAGCTACGACCGGGCCATGCCGGAGGAGCACAACCGGGTCGCCATCGACCACCTCGCCGACCTCTGCTGCGCGCCGACGTCGATCAACTTCGCCAACCTGGTCGCGGAAGGTGTTGCGGCGGACCGGATCACGGTCACCGGCAACACCGTCGTGGAGGCGCTGGAGGAAGCGCTGCCGAGCCAGGACGAGTCGGCACAGCTGATCGACGAGCTCGGGCTCCAGCAGGACGACTACGTGCTCGCCACCGTGCACCGGCCGGAGAACGTCGACCAGAGGGACAACCTGGAGACGATCCTCACCGAGCTCGCCAGGCTGCCGCTGCCGGTCGTGCTGCCGCTGCACCCGCGGACCGCGAAGCAGGTGGCCGCGTTCGGGCTCGACCACCTGCTCACCCGGCTGCGGGTGATCGAACCCCAGTCCTACAAGGACTTCCTCTCGCTGGCGCGCTGGTCCGCGGTGCTCGTGTCCGACTCCGGCGGTGTGCAGGAGGAGGTCAGCGTCCTCAAGCGGCCGGTCGTCGTGGTCCGCCGCAGCACCGAACGGCCCGAGATCGAGGGCACGTTCGGCACGCTCGTGCCGCCCGGTCCCCGAGTGCGGACCGAGGTGCTGCGCTGGCTCGACGACGTGAGCGGGCACCGCGCCCGGCTGGCGGAGATCCCGTCGCCCTACGGCACCGGTTCGCCGTCCGGGCTCATCGAGGCCGCCGTGCGCAGGATGGTCTCCGACACCCGGTTGGCCAGCCCGACGCTCGAGTTCCAGCTCGTCACCGAGGGGTAGACGTGGGCGGTGGTGGCGAGCAGCAGCGACGTGCCCGCCACCTCCACCTCAGGCTTCGACGCCAGATATCCCACCGGGTACACGGGTTCCACGAACGGCGCGCGGAAGACGTGCACCTCCTCGACGTCCGCGCCGGGGTGCAGTGACCGCAGCTGATCGGTCCACCTGGCCGCGATGGCGCTCTCGTCCTCGGCGAACAGCTCGGAGTCCCGGCCGGTGTAGCGCATGACGTACGCGAGGTGCCGCCCGTCGACCGGTCCGGTCAGCGGCGACATCTCGACCACGCCGTCGAACTCGGTGCCCGACCGCAGCACCGGCGTCCAGTAGTGCCCGGACAACGGCTTGCGCAGCACGAAGAGCGCGTTCACGACGCCCTGGTAGCGCAGGTTCACCGACGGCAGCAACGGCGCCAGCTCGGGGTCTGCCACCTGGCGCAACGCCGGCAGCGGCAACGTGGACACGATCCGGTCGGCCCTGATCGTCTCGCCGTCGAGCTCGACCTCGCCGTCCCGCAACACCCTGACCGGAGCCGACGTCCGCACGATCCCGCCGTGCGACTCGATCGAGGCCCTCAGCGCGTCGATGATCGACTTGTACCCACCGGCCGGGTACCCGCGCACGGCGACGTTGCGTTCGCGGCCCAGGCGCTGCCACAGGTACAGCGCGGGCACGTCGCCGAACGCCGCGCCGAACTTCGACCCGAACAGCGGCGCGAAGAGGTTCTCCCACACCTTGTCGCCGTACAGACCGCGCAACCAGTCCTCGGTGCGCAGGTTGTCGAGGTCCTTGCCCTTGCCCAACCGGCGCAGCAGCACCGAGATCACGCCGAACCTGATCCGGTCGGCAACACCCAATGCGGTGAACCGCAGGAGGTCCAGGCCTGAGTTGAACGGGTAGTGCCGGCCGTCGACGATCATGCCCATGCTGGTGCGCTCCCAGCGGACGTCGTCGCCCAGCCCGAGCTCTCCCAGCAGCGGCAACAGGTTCTCGTCCGTCGGCATGACGCAGTGGTAGAACCGCTCGACCCACCTGTCGCGCCACGGGAAGAACGTGCCGAGCCCGCCGAGCTGGCCGGACGCTTCGAGCAACGTGACGTCGACGCCCGAACGGGCCAGGCGGTGTGCGACCGCGAGACCGCAGATGCCACCGCCGATGACGACCGTGCGCATCACAGCTCCCGGTACGGCGCGGGCGTGAGCCGATCCCGCGCGAGCAGCCGGACGTACTGCACGATCGTGCGGCGCAGCTTGAGCTTGCTCGGGCCCTGCTTGCGGTCGTACTGCAGCTCCAGCGGCACCTCGGTGATCACCGGGTGGCAGTGCCGGAGCTTCAGCAGGAGCTCGACCATGCAGGCGAACCCGCGTTCCTCGACCAGCCGCTCGCCCCAGTGCCTCGAAGCGCGGGTGAGCAGGCTGACCCGGTAGGCGCGGAACCCGCTGGTGAAGTCGTGCACGTCGACCAGCCCGAGCACGCGGCGGAACAGCACGGCGGCGCCGCGCGAGAGCATCCGGCGGAACAGCGGGGCGGTCTTGTCGTCACCACCGGCGACGAACCGGGAGCAGATCACCACGTCGGCGCCGGCCAGGATCTCGTTGCCCAGCCTGGTGACGAGCGCGGGGTCGTGCGTGTCGTCGGCGTCCATGACGACGATGAAGTCGTCCTCGCCGGCGTCGCCGAGCGCGGTCCTCAGTCCTGTTTGGACGGCTTGACCGAGGCCGAGGTTCACCGGGTGGCGGACCAGCCGGACGTCGAGCCCTGCCAGGTCGGTCAGGCCCTCCACCACGTCGCCCGTTCCGTCCGAAGACCCGTCGTCGACGACCCACACGGTGATCTGCTCGGTGCGGGCCACGTCGGCGATGCGGCGCAGCAACGACGGGAGCGAGGCGGCCTCGTTGTACGCGGGCAGCACGAAGTGCGCGCGCCCCCGGACCGGGGTCGCGATCGCCGTCGCGGGTCTTGGGCCGGGCGTCGGCGAGGTGCGGACCTCACGTCCGTCGACTGTCATGCGGCACCCCATTTCAAGTTGTCTCAGAGCGGCGGCGAGAATTATTCGCACGCCCGGCAGTAAATTTCGGGCCACCCCTGGCTGACTTCTGCTCGGCAACAGGGGAGCGGAAGGCCGAACTGATTCCGGATGTAATTCGAAAGGGGTACAAGTGTTCCTCGAACGGGTGACGACGGGGCTCGCTGCCGTCATTCTCGGAACATTTTCCTCCCAGATGATCTCGATCGGGTGATCTCGAATGAGACAAAGCGCTGAGGCGGGGTCAAGGGTGGGTCTTCCCCTGGAAGAGTGGTTCGCCGGCGAGCTGACGGCGCCGATGGCGCCGGTGCGTGACGAGGTGCGTCCGCGCGGCTTGCTCGGCCGGGTCAACGGAGTGGCGGTGTTGCTCGTCCTGGTGGATGCGGCGGCACTGCTCGTGATGACGTCCAAGTCCGGCGTGCCGGCCGGGTGGGCGTTCGTGCTGTCGTGCGCGTTGCTGGGCACCAGGGCGTCGGGGCGGATCTACCGCCGGCGCCTGATGCTGTCGTGGCTGTACGACCTGCCGCGCTCGCTCGCGACGACGGCGATCGCGTTCGCCGTCGTGAGTGTCGCGGCGTTGGCGGCAGGGTGGGAGCCGGAGGTGTTTCCGCAGCTCCTGGCGGGCGCGGTGGCGTTCACGGTCGTGGGCGAGCCGATCCGGCTGGTGGTGTTCTGGTTCGGCAGGTGGTGCCGGCGTCGGTTCGACCGCTGCGACAGGGCCATCGTGATCGGCGCCGGTCAGGTCGGCACGGACCTCGCCGAGGTCATGCTGCGCCACCCCGAGTACGGCCTGCGTCCCGTCGGGTTCATCGACCCGGAGCCGTTGAGCGACCGGAAGCTGCCCGTCGATCTGCTGCACGAGGACCTGGCCACGGCGATCGAACGGCTCGGCGTCGGCACGGTGGTGATCGCGTTCTCGCACGCCGTCGACTCACCGCTGGTCGACGCGGCCGTCACCGCGCACCGGCTCGGGTGTTCGACGCTCGTCGTGCCGCGGATGTTCGAGCTGCACCAGGACGGGCCGGACGTCGAACGGCTGCGCAGCTACCCGTTGCTGCGGCTGAGCACGGCACCGACGATGAGGCCGACCTGGTGGATCAAGCGGTTCGTGGAGCGGTCGCTGGCGTTGCTGGCCCTCGTCCTGCTCTCGCCGGTCATCGCGTTGTGCGCACTGGCGGTGCTGTTCGAGAGCGGCCGGCCGATCATCTTCCGGCAGGTCCGCGTCGGCATGGACGACCGGAAGTTCGTGATCCTCAAGCTGCGCAGCGTCCGGCAGACGGGCCTCGACGACTCGGACGTCCGGTGGTCGGTCGAGGGCGACTCGCGGGTCGGGCCGGTCGGCGCGTTCCTGCGCAGAACCTCGCTCGACGAACTCCCGCAGCTGTGGAACGTGTTGCGCGGCGACATGTGCATTGTCGGGCCACGCCCCGAAAGGCCGGGTTTCGTTCGCCAGTTCTCGGCGATCCACGAACTATACTGGGCGCGCCATCGGGTACCCACCGGATTGACCGGGCTCGCCCAGGTCCACGGATTGAGAGGGGACACCTCGATCGTGGACAGATCTCGGTACGACAACTACTACATCGCAAATTGGTCGCTGTGGCTGGACGTCAAAATCGTGCTCTTGACGGTGGGTGAGCTGTGTTGCCGAAGGAATCGCTGACGGGTCGTCTGCTGGCGGTGCTGCTCGTGTTCACCGCGAGCGCGTGCACCTACCTGCCGGTCTCCGACAGGGCCGCGCAGGACAGCCTCGCGCCGCCGGATCCCTCGATCGTCAGCGGTCCTCACCCGAAACCCCTCGCGCCGTGCGCCTGGTGGTACGGCATCGGCGCGAAGCCGACGTCGTTGCAGCTCAAGTTCGCCGCGGAGCACTACAGCCTGGTGGTGCTCAACGCGTGGGAGACGGGGGCGTTGCGTCGTCTGCGCCAGCTGAACCCCAAGGTGAAAGTGCTGGTGTACAAAGACTTCTCCAGCACGCGCAACTACCCGGGAACCGTCGACAACGGCGTCGACGCGACGTACCTGCCGACCGGGCTGGGGTTCGCGGCCACCGAGAAGGCCCACCCTGACTGGTTCGCCCTCGACACCGCGGACAAGCGGATCGAGTGGGCCGGCTACGAGAAGCACTGGCAGATGACGGTGTGGACCGAGGCCTACCAGCGCGCCTGGACGAAGTCGGTGGTCGACGAGGTCGTCCGCGAGGGCTGGGACGGAGTGCTGGCGGACAACGACTTCAGCTCACTGCGGTTCTACTCCCCGGCCGTGCTCAAGGGCACCGCGGACGTCGAGGCCACCGACCGGCTGCTGCGCGACGGCTACGACTCGTTCCTCGGCATCGCGGGCGACGAGCTGCAGAAGGCCGGGAAGATGCTGGTGCCCAACGTGTCCGAGTCGCACCTGCGGCCCGGCCGGTGGACCGCGCACTCCCGCTACGACGGCGCGATGGAGGAGAACTTCGGGCTGCGCGACGACGGCGGCGGCGCCGAGCTGCTCACGTTCCGCGGCAACGAGTTCAAGGAGCTGCGCGCGCAGGCAGCGCTCGGCGAGTCGTGGCTGCTGCTGGTCACCCACACCGCGAGCCCGCGCGAGGAACGGGTCGGATATGCGACGGCAGCGCTGCTCGCGGGTCCGTACACGTGCTGGAACGGCGCGTCGCCCGACTACAAGAACCCCTCGTGGTCGCAGTACCAGGAGGCGGGGCTGGGAGAGGCGGTCGAGGCGGCGAACCGGATGCCCAACGGGTTGTGGACGCGTGCGTACAGCAACGGGTGGGTGGTGGTGAACCCGACGAGCACCGCGGTCCAGGTGACGCCGCCGGCCGGGCTGGTCGACATCAACGGGGTGGCGCCGACGCTGCCGTTCGAGCTGGCCGGTGCGGACGCGAAGGTGCTGGTGAAGCCGAAGGCCGGGCCGACGTCGCCGCCGATCAAGCCGCCGACGGTGCCGATCACCCCGCCGACGACCACGACCAAGCCACTGCCGCCGATTCCTCCCAAGCCGGCTAGCTCAGCTCCCGGTACAGCTCCAGGTGGCGCTGAGCACACACTTCCGAGCTGAAGCGCTCGCGGGCGTTCTTCGCCAGCAACCGGCCTGTGATGGCGGGATCCGGATCAGCGAAGAGCGCGCGCAGCTGCTTGGCGAGTGACGCCGGGTTGTTCGGGGCGGCGAGGCGGAGTGCGGTGCCCGGCACGTCGAGCATGTCCGCCACGCCGCCGGTGTCCGTTGCCACCACCGGCTTTCCGGCGGCCATGGCCTCGGCGATCACCAGCGGCTGCTGCTCCATTGTGGACGGCAACACCAACGCGTCGTGCTTGCCGATCAGTTCGGGCACGTCGGTGCGGAAGCCGAGGAACTCGACGGGCAGGCCTTGGGCGAGCTCTTCGCACTTGGCGCGGAGTGGGCCGTCGCCTGCCACGGTGAGCGTCACGTCGCGGGGCAGTGCGCCGCGCAGGGCCTCCAGCAGGACGGGCAAGCCCTTGCGTTCGGTGAGCAGGCCGACGAACAGCAGTCGCCGCACCGGGGTGGTGGGAGGCTCGGCGTCGCCGATCGTGACGCAGTTGTCGATGTGCGTGATCCGTTGGGCCGGCACGCGCAGCCGTTCGCGGAGGAACCTGCCCATCGCCGGTGCCGGGACGATCGTGCGGGCGACCCTGCGTGCGACCAGGGCGTCCGCGGCCAGCACGGTCATCGTGTACATCGACGGCCTGGGCGGCCTTGCGGCGCGGAACCACTGTTCGCTCACGTCGTCCGGTACGCCGTGATAGGTGTGCACGACCGGGATGTCGCCCAGACCGGCGCACACGAGTCCGCTGCGGCGGTCCTGTGCGTGCACCACGTCCGGTCGCCAGGCCTTGATCGCCGCACGTGCCTCGCGGCTCGCCTTGAGATCTCCCTTGCGGGGCACGGAGATCTCCTGGTGGTCGATCAGATGCGCGTCCCTGGCCGGTTTCGGGCCGAACACCCTGACCTCGGTGGAGGCCTGCAGCGCGGCGGCGAGCCGGACGGTGACGTCGACCGGGCCGCCCCGGTCCTGGGTGAGCAGGAACGCGACCCTCATCGGGCTTCTCCTTCGAGCTTCTCGGTGAGCGTGATGATCTGGTCGGTCATGCGGCCCCGGTCGAACAACGTCTCGGCGCGCCGCCGTCCCGTGAGGCCTTCGTGATCCGCCAGCGACGGGTAGGCGAGGCGTGCGCTGAGCTCTCGTCCGAGGGCGGTGATGTCCTCTTCCGGCACGACGACGCCTGCCGGCCCGAGGCTCTGCTTGACGCCGTCCACGTTGAACGCGACCACGGAACGTCCGCAGGCCATGGCTTCCAGCGGCACCAGGGCCATGCCCTCGGCGCGCGACGGCAGCACGACGACGTCAGCTGCCGCGTAGAACGACTCGACGTCGTCGCTGTGGCCCCACCACAGCACTGCCCGCTGACCCTGCTGCCAGACCGTCCTCATCGGACCGTCGCCGACCAGGACGAGCTGCGCGTCCGGGACGTCTGCGAGCACGGCAGGCCACGCGGCGAGCAGGAGGTCCTGGCCCTTCTGAGGTGCCAGCCTGCCGACGCACACCGCGGTCGGTCGTTCCGCGAGGTTCAGTCGGCGTCGTGCGGTGGTGCGGTCCGTGGGGCGGAGTTTCGCCGTGTCGACGCCGTTGCACACGACTTCGGCCGGCGCGGTCACCCCTGCTCGGCGGCCGGATTCGAGCTCGTCGTCGCTCACGCACACCAGCTGGTGCGTCCACCTGGAGGCGAAGGCTTCCCAGTGAGTGCAAGCCTTCTGCAGCAGGCCGTCGGAGAGGCGGAACGACCACAGGTGCGGCTGGAAGATCGTCGGAGTCCTCCCGCGGATCGCCAGCCTGCCGGTGAGCCCGGCCTTGGAGCTGTGCAGGTGCACGACGTCAGGACGCAGCTCGCGCAGGAGTTTCCGCAGCCGCCACGTTTCTCGCAGGGCCGTTTTCGGGGAGCGGGAGGCTCGCCACGGATGGATCTCGTTCAGCTGGTCGGGTAGCCAACCGTCCGGGGGACAGATCACGTGCACGTCCCAGCCCACGGCCCGTTGTGCGTTCACCAGATCCAGCACGACCTTCGCGACGCCGGCCTCGACCGGTTGCGTCACGTGCACGACCTTCACAGGTTTCCTCGCAGTTCCCGGACGGCTTCGCGGTTGAGGGGCAGCACGATCGCCGCGTAGACGCCGAGCAGCACGAGGCCGCAGAGCACCGCGCCGGCGATTCCGTCAGCCGGCAGGACCTGTACGACGAAGGCACAGGCCACGGCACCGGCGAGCAGGCCGGCCACCGTGCGGGCCAGTTCTGCCAGCGGGAAGGCGAGTCCGTGCTTCGTCAGCACCCACCACGTGAGCGGGACGAGCAGCCAGACGATCGCCGCCTGGGCTCCAGCCACGGCCAGCACGCCGTGTCGTGTGGTCAGCGCCAGCGCTGTCAGCAGTGCGGCCAGATGCGTGACCTCGAGCGCCAGGTACCAGCGGGCGTGCCCGGCGGCGCGGATGACCTGGTACCACGTGTGCAGCAGGCCGAGCCCGAGTCCGTAGCCGCACAACGCTGCCAGCACCGGTGCCGCGGGCGCCCAGCGCTCACCGAACAGCACGATGTGGTCCGCGAGCAGCGCGGTGACGGTGTAGAGGCCGCCGGTGATCAGCAGCGTCGCCTTGGTGAACCTCAGCAAGGCTCCGGACACCGTCTGTCCACTTCGGACCAGCTCGGTGCAGACCGGGAACAGCACGCCGCCCAGCACGACCGCCACGAGGATGTACGGCATCCAGGCGATGCGGAAGGCGAGCGAGTACACACCGACCGCCGACGGGCCGAGCACGTGCCCGATCGTCAGGTAGTCGACGTTGATCAGCAGGGTGGCGACGACGGCTCCCGGACCGACGACGGCCGTCCAGCCCAGGGCTTCTCTCGCGTCGGCCCTGTCCCAGCGCGGGCGTACTCGTGCGCCTGCCACTACTGCGAGCACCGGTTGGGCGACGGCCGTGCACAGCAGTCCGACCGCCATCGCGAGTGGACCGACGTTCGTTGCCGCCAGCGCGATCGTGACTCCCGCGCCCAGCACCATCCCGCCCGCGTCGGGCAGCATGCGCTTCTGGAAGTTCAGCTCGCGGTGCATCACCGCCATCTGCACGCCGCCGACCGCGGTGAACGGCAGACTGAGCGCGGCGATCCTGATGAGGTGCGCGGGTGTGCCCAGAGCTGCTGCTATCGGGTCTGCGGTGAGCAGGAGGGCCGCGGCCAGTGCCGTGCCACCGGCGATGCTCATCGTGAGCACCGTGCCGGCGAGCCGTTGTGGATCGCGGTTCGTCCGGCTGATCACGTCGTAGACGCCGGCGGACTGCACGACCTGGCCGATGTTGACCAGCGACACCACGATCGACACCGCGCCGAGGCCGTCCTCGGTGAGCAGCGCCGCGAGCACCAGCGTGACCGCTACCTGGCAGCCCTTGCTGATCACGTTGACCGCGAAGAGCCACAACGACCCCCGGACCGCCCGCGCGCCGACCTGGTTCGTCACGCGCGTTTCCTGGCCGCTACGACCACCAGCAGCACCCACGCCACCACGATCGCCACGCCGTCCACCGTCACGTCCGTCCGGCTCCCGAACAGTCCGACGATCGCGCTGTTGACGAAGTACAGGTGCACGAACGGAACCGCGAGCGCGAGCAGTGCCGCGCCGGTGAGCTGCCAGTCCTTCCGGCGCCGCCAGCACACCACCGCGACCGCGGCCATGGCGGGCACCGCGATCAGCACGTCGCCGGGCTGGTGCACCAACGCCACCACCGCACCGACGCAGGTGATCAGGTCCGCCACCGAACGGCTGTCCTCGTCGCCGCGGTCGAGCTTCCGCGCGAGCAACGCGGTCGCGGCGAGCACTCCCAGCAGCGCCAGCAGTTCGGCCGCGGGGGGCAGCCAGCCAGTGCTTCGGAAGAACACCGCCGCGACGTCGACCCGTTGTGCGGCGAGGGAGTCGACCGCACCGTAGTCCGTGTGGCTGGCGTGCGCGAGGTTCGCCTTGATCACGTCGAGGAAGGCCCCGACCCCACCACCGCGGAAGATGAGCAGTCCCACCACGGGCAAACTCGCGATCGCCGCGATGGCCGTGCCGCCTGTCGCGACCCTGCGCGACCCACGCGCGTACAGCAGCACGGCGAGGGGCAACCCGAACTGCGGCTTCAACCAGGCCACCGCCAGCCCGAGCGCCGCCACCCGCGGATGGCTGGACCGCGCCGTCAACGCCGCCGCCGCACCCACCGCGATCAGGGGGTTGACCTGCCCGACGTACAGCTGCGCCTTGCCCACCTGGCTCGTCACCAGCAGCGCGCCGATCACCACGGTGCCGAGCACGAGCGGCAGCTTCGCCTGGCGCGCGGCCAGCAAACCCAGCACGGTCAACAGGAGGAGCGATGCCAGCGTGAACGCGATCGCGCCGATCCGGTAGTCGGGCAACGCGAACGGCAGGTGCAGCACCAGGTGGTACGGCTGGTAGAGGTTGAAGTTCTGCCGCACCGGCCAGTGGTCGAACATCGCCGCCGGGTCGTACGGGTTGCCGCCCGCCAGGAACTCGCGGATCGGGAAGTAGGTCGCGTCCCGGAAGTCCTGCAGCCGCTCCTCGGCGAGGTTGGCCTCGGTGGGGCTGGGGACCTCCCAGGACGGGCGGAGCGCACGAGCCGCACTGAGCGCACCGAGGACGGCGACCGCGACGGTGATGATCGCGCGGGTGTCGGGCTTCGTCGTGGTGATCACGCGAGTGCCTCCGCGACCAGGGAGGAGGGGACGGCGAGAGTCCGCCCTGCCTCGCTGATCCCTGCTGCGGGCGGGACCGCCAGGGGCCTCATCCCGTTGCTGGGCGGCGCCCACACCGACACCAACAGCGTGGGCGGCACGATCGAGATGTCGACGAAGTCTTCCGGCACCTCTTCGGTTTCGGCGGTCACGTCAGCACCACCGCCACCAGCACCGCGGACGCGGGCAGCACCGCCAGCGCCGCGGCCAGATCACCCGGCTCGCTCTCCGCGTCGGCGACCGCGATCACCGCAGTGCCGTCACCGGGCTCGCCTGCCTTGTCCGGCAAGGAGTCCGCGAGCGACTCGGCCTGCGCGGTGAGGCCGTGGTCCGCCGGAATCACCCGTACCGGCCGCGCGGCCGCCACGCACAACGCGGTCAGCCGGTCGAGCACGTCCGGGTCGTCCTCGCGGACCAGCGCCACCGGATGGCGCACCCCAGCTGCGGCAACAGCAGCGCGCACGGCGGCCTCTCCCGTGCGGGGGCGTCGCAACGTCCGGACCGCGGCGGCGGCGATGCCCGCGGCCAGTGCGGCGGCCAGAGCCAGTCCCGCCGCCAGCTTCCAGTCCGGAGCGACACGGGTGGTGTCGGGGCGTTCGTCCAGCACGCGCAACCGGCCGGCTGGAGCGAGGAGGTTGGCGTCCGCCACGGCCTTGGCCACGGCGGTCACGGCGGCCGACGCGGAGGCAGCCGAACCCGTGCGCACGGACAGCCGCGCCAGGCCGGACGCGGGAATGAGCTCCACGCCCACACCTGAAGCGATCTCACTCGTGGTGCTGCCCGAGGCGGCTGCGGCGGCGTCCAGGACGGTCGGGCTGTGCACCAGCTGGACGATCGCCGGCATCGCCAAGGACGCGACTTCGCCGTACTGGGCGGCGGAGTCGGTCTGGGCGGAGGGCACGGCGAGCACGGCGACGCGCGATTCGTACTGCTCGCCGCGCAAGGAGGTCACCGCCAGCACGAGCACCGCGACGACCAGCGCCACCGCCGTCGCCTCCAGCAGCGTGCGCTTGTTCACCGTCGTTCTCCCACATAGGTTCGGAGCAGTTCGTCGTAGGACTTCATGAAGGTGTGCGGGTCGTGGTCGCGCTCGACGGCGGCCTGGCCGGCCGCACCGGCAGAGGCGCACGCCCGCGCGTCGAACAGGAACGAGGCCAGCGCGGTCGCCGTCGCCTCGGGTGAGCGACGGGGCACGAGCACGCCGCCGCCACCGGACAGGACCTCGCGCACACCGTCCACATCGGACGCCACGACCGGACGTCCGGCAGCCAGGGACTCCAACACCGCGATCGGCATGCCCTCCCAGTCACTGGTCAGCACGACCACGTCTGCCGCCTCCAGCAGATCCGGGACGTCGCAGCGGGTGCCGAGGAAGCGCACGCGGTCTGCCACCCCGAGTTCCGAGGCGCGGTGTTCGAGGTCCGAGCGGAGGCTGCCGTCGCCGGCCAGCAGCAGCACGGCGCCCGCGACCCTGGTCCACGCCTCCAGCAACACGTCGTGCCGCTTCTGCGGTTCGAGGCGGGCCGGGCACAACGCCACCGGCACGTCGGCGCCGATGCCGAGCACCCCGCGCACCGCGGCCCGTGGCACCCGCGGCGGTTCCGCGAACACCGCGTTCGGGATCACCTCGACCGCCAGACCACCGACCCGCAACCGATCCGCGCTGGCCGACGACACCGCCACCACCGCGCGCGAGGTGCGCCGCAACACCCGCGCGGCACCGGAAAGATCCGCCTCGGCAACGCCGTGGAACACGGTCACCACGGGCCTTCCCCGCGCTGCCAGCCGAGCCACCAGCGACGCGGAGACGTTGTGCGCCACCAAGACGTCCGGCGCGAAGGCACGAACCGCCGACCGCAAGGCGGAAACGGCTCGAAGCACGCCAACGGCCCGACGTCGCACCACAGGAACGAACGAAGTCGAGAAGCCCTGTGCGCGCAAGGCTTCGGCTCGATGCCCGCCCCCGCTCGCGACCCCCGACTCCCAGCCGAAGTCGGAGCCGGACCGCACCATGCCCGCGACGACGGCTTCGGCCCCTCCCGCACCCATCTCACTGATGACGTGCAACACACGCATCGCGCTCACGCTCCTCAACACGCACCTGAGCCGCGATCGCCACCGCGACCAGCGACCAGATCGGCAGGTAGTACTGCTCGGAAAGAAAGGTCGACGCGGTCAGCGCGGCGATCAGCGAGGCCTGAACGGCGAGCATCGGCCGCCGATCGGAGCTCACCCGCAGCACGCGTTCCGTTGCCACGAACGCCAGCGCGACCGCGCCGAGGAAACAGGCGAGACCGGGCAGGCCCAGCTCCGCGCCGATCTCCAAGTAGATGTTGTGCGCCACCGGCTGCTGCTCGTCGATCTCGGCGTTGCGCGACGCGGCGGCATAAGAACTGCGGAACCCACCAGGGCCCACACCGAACGCGGGATTCGCCGCCAGCATCCGGGCGGCGGCCTGCCAGCGCAGCTCACGAGTGTCCACATTGGTCGCGGCGATGTACTTCTTCTCGTCGAGCGCCCGGTCCAGCACCGGCCCCGCGAACAACACGGCACCGAGCCCGATCACCGCGAGCCCACCCACTGTCGCCGCCACCGCGCGCATCGACACCCCGCGCCGCGCCACCAGCCACACCGCGGCCAGCGCCAGCGCGATCCCACCGCCACGCGAGAACGTGGCAGCCGCACCAGCCGCCAGCACCGCGCCCACCGGCAGCAGGAACTTCCGCGCCGGCAACGCGATCAGCAACGGCAGTGCCACCACCAAGAAGTAGGCGAGGTCGTTCGGGTCCTCCAGCGGACCGGTCGCCCGTGGCTCACCCTCGAACACAAGGCTGTACAACGCACCCAAAGCCGCGAACAAGGCGCCACCGACGGCAGCCCCGAGCACCGCCCGCACCGGCACCTCACGCGCCACGACGTCGACCAGCACGGCGGTGATCACCAGGAACGGCAGGAACCGCTGGGCGTAGTCCAGCGTGAACGGATCACCGGCGTGCACGGCCGACGACGCGAGCAGCACCACGCCGAACAGAGCCAGCAACGCGTGCAACGGATGCGGTGCGGGCCAACGACGCTGACGTACACGTTGCGCGACCCACGACACGATCAGCAGCCCCGGCGCCACCTTGGCGAGGTGCGGGTGCACCTCCTGCAGGTAGCCCTCCAGCGGAGCCAGCAGAACCGTCGCGCACGCGAGCACGCGCAGCAGCACTGTCATTTGAACAGCCCTGTCATCCGCACAGCTCCGTCCGGCGTTCGCGGAGCAAGGACAACCGATCGACGTGCTCACCGGTGCCGACCACGTCGAAATGCCGCCGCAGCAGCGAAAGCACCCAGCCGAGCAACGCCACCTTCTGCGCACCCGGCACCGCCATGCCCGGGAAGAACTCCATCCCCGGCGCCTCGGCACCGCTCAGCACATCGGTCGGGTGCAGCAGCAACGACGGCGCGGTGCTGGTCAGCAAGCACAACCGCAGAGCGGCGCGGAAGTACCCACGCGCCAGCCGCGGCGAGATCTGGTGCAGCTGCAACAAGTACGCGCCGTGGATCGGCACTCGCAGCAACGGCATCGTGGTCACCGGCAGTTCGACCAGACCGGTGGCACCCCACCGGAACGGCACGTTCGGCGAGCGCACCTTGCCGAAGCCGCCGAACAGCTCCGATGCAGCATCACCAGGTGCCGTGCGGTTGTGATAAGCCCGAGCCAGCGGCCCGATCCAGGTCGGCAACGTGCTCGCGTCGTAGCGATAACCACGCGAAGCCAGAATCTCCAGCAAGTCAGGCGTGACGCTGTACCCAGGACCGCGAAACCCGACGGGCCGTGGCGCACCAGCGGCGACGAGAGCGTCCTCAGCCCTGGTCAGCTCGGCTTCCAGCTCGGTCCGGGAGTACCGGTGCAGCCAGGGTTCGTGCCCCCACGAGTGGTTCGCCACCTCGTGCCCCGCCGCCACGACATCACGAACGGCCTGTGCTCCATCGTCGCGCTCGGCATCCGCCCCGACGACGAAAACCGTTGTGGTGAGCTGATGTTCACCGAAGACGTCCAGCAACCGCGGCACCGCGGCAGAGAGAAAACTCGGCCGGCTCTCCCAGCTGGGGTCGCCGTGGGTCTTCAGATAGGCCCACAGGTTGTCCAGGTCCAGCGACACGCTCGCGGTTCTCACGTGGTCGCTCCAGCGGCCACCTGGCTGGGCACACCCAAGGTCAGCACTCCGGCGACCACGAGCGTCATCCCGAACCCGACCGCCCACTCCCAGCCCGGCGTGATCCGGTCGCCGAGCATCCCGATGCCGACGATCGACGTGAGCACCACCGTCGTCGCGTCCATCGCCGCCACCGACGACGTGGCCGTGCCGCGCTGCAACGCCACCGCGAGGCGCGACTGGCCGATCAACGCCGCCACGACCATCAACCAGGTCAACGGGTTCAGCAGGAGGTCCACCAGCGACGAGTCCGCGATCGCGCGGCCGATGATCGCCACCACTGCGAACGCGGTCCCGGCGAGCACCGAGACCATCACGGGGTTCTGCAGGGCCCTCGTCCCGAACACGACCACCAGCAGCGGCAGGCCGAGCAGGATGAGCCCGGGCACGGTCGGGATGTCCTTCGCGACCGACGGCTCCGACGCGGTGACCAGCAGGACGAGCCCGGCCGCCATCATGACCAGCACCGCGATCTCGACCGGCCGCACGTGCCACTTCAGCACCAGCAGGCCGAACGTCGTGGCCAGTCCGACGGCACACGAAGAACCCGCCTGCACCAAGTACAGCGGCAGCTCGGCGCGCGCGAGAAAAGCGAACCCGAAACCACCCACCTGGCCCGCGAAACCGAACAGGTAAAGACGGTCCTTGGCCAGTCGCGCGAGCAGGCCCATCCCGGTTCCGGGCCGCCGGTCCGCCCGCTGCGCCGCCACCGTCTGGGCCACGATGCCCAGGCCGTAGAGCGTGGTGGAGACAACGAGCTCAAGGTATCCGGACACGCAGGACCTCCCTCGTCAAGGCTCCGAAGAATACGGAGCCGCGAGGGCGATCCCCATTAGAGGGATATCAACAACTCATAGCAAGAATTACCGGTTGGATATTCGCTCTAAAGAGGAGAAAAGCTACTCGAAAGAGTGATCAGAGTTCGATGACCGTGCCGTCCAAGGGCACCTCGACGCCGGCCTCGCGCAGCTTCAGAGCTTCCGGCGACTCTGGATCCAGCACCGGGTTCGTGTTGTTGAGGTGCGTGTAGATCCGCCGAACTTCGGGGAACCGCCGCAACTCGGGCAGGCTCGCGGTGATCGGCAGGTGGCCCATCGCGGCCTGGCCGGACGAGCTGCCGGTCGCCGATCCCATCTCCGACGCCGCGTAGAACGTGCCGTCGAGCAGCACGCAGTCCGCCTCGGCCACGACGTCGTCGAAACCATCCGGCCACGACGCCAGGCACGGCGCGTAGACCAGCACACCGCCGGTCACCGGATCGTAGAAGCGGTACGCGACCACCCAATGACCATCCACAGTGGACGAACGGGCGTACTTCGGCCGTTTGCCGCTGATCGGGATCGCGGAAACCTGCAGCCCGCCGACGTCGAACGCCTGGTCCGGCTCGACCTGCCGCCACGTCACGGGCGCATACCCGTCGATCACCGTGCGCAGGTCGAACTGGTCCTGCAGCGCGTGCAGCACCGTCCCCGGCGCCCACACCGTCAACCCGGCCCCGCCACGCAACGTCAGCAGTCCCAGCGTGTGGTCCAGCTCGGCATCGGTGAACAAAGCGCCGCGCAGAGGCGTGTCCCGCGGCCCAGGACCGGGGTTCAACGAGGAACAGCCGGCGATCTGCGTGCGGATGTCCGGCGACGCGTTGACGAGCCACCAGTCCGTGCCGTTGCCGCTGATCGCCAGGCAGTCCTGCGACCGCGCCGGCAACGAACCGGAACGAGCACGCACACACAGACCGCACGCGCAGTTCCACTGCGGGAAACCGCCACCGGCCGTCGTACCGAGCAGAACCGCTTTCAACTCATCTTCCTCATGGCCATCGCGGGCACGACCGAAGGCATCATCTCGGTCTCCAGAATCAGGTCCACAGTGGACCTATCAGGGGACAACGAGCACACCGGGTCGGTGTTCGCGGCATCACCGGTCAGCTGGAACGCCTGACACCGGCACCCGCCGAAGTCGATCTCCTTGCGCGGGCACGAGCGGCACGGGTCCTTCATCCACTCGAAGCCGCGGAATGCGTTGAACGACGACGAGTTGTGCCAGATGTCGTGCAACGACGAGTCCTGCACGTTCTCGATCTTCAGCGACGAGATCACCGTGGCGGCCGGACAGGGGAGCACGTCGCCGTTCGGTGCCACGGTCAGCTGCCGCGCGCCCCACCCGTACATGCACGGCTTCGGGTGAGCCTCGTGGTAGTCCGCGATGACGTAGACGATCTCCATCCGCCCGCGCAGACGTTCCTGCGCCGCGGCGACGATCGGATCCGCCACCGAAAGCTGTTCGCGGGTGGGCAGCAGCACGGCCCGGTTGCGCAGAGCCCAGCCGTAGTACTGGGTGTTGGCCAGCTCCAGCCGTTCCGCGCCCATCTCCTCGGCCATCGCGATGATCCCCGCGATGTTGTCGAGGTTCTGCCGGTGCAGCACCGTGTTGACGGTGAGCGGCAGGCCTTCTTCGCGGATGTACGCGGCGGCCTCCACCTTCCGGTCGAACGCCTTGATGCCCGCGATCCGGTCGTTGCCCTCACGGGTCGCGTCCTGCAGGGAGAGCTGCACGTGGTCGACACCGCGCGCAGCCAGGTCCCGCAACCGGTCCCGCGAGAGCCCCACTCCCGACGTGACCAGGTTGACGTAACAGCCGAGGCTGTTCGCGTGCACCACCAGCTCGGGCAGGTCCGGTCGCAGCAACGGTTCGCCGCCGGACAGATGGATCTGCAGCGCGCCCAACGCCCGCGCCTGGTCGAAAACCCGGCGCCACGACTCGGTGTCCAGCTCGGCGTTGCGCTTCACCAGCTCCAGAGGGTTCGAGCAGTAGCCGCACTGCAACGGGCATCGGTGCGTCAGCTCGGCCAGCAGGCCGAAAGGTGCCTCAGCCATTGACGTCCACCACCCTCCGCTCAACGAGTCGTGCCACCAGTTCGGCGATGTCCTCCGGCTCCACGCCCGCGTACACATCGCCCAACGACAACGCGATCTCCCCGACCGACCGCACGCCATCACAAAGCGCCACCACGGAAGCAGCCGTCTCGTTCAACACGAGCACACCCTCGGGGAACAACACGACGTGCGACTCGCGAATCTGGTCGTAAGTGCACTTCACGCCGCGCCTGATGTACGGCACGGCGTCCAGCGCGACCACGGACGTCACGGCTTGCCCTTGCCCGAGTAGTAGTCGACGGCGTCCAGCACGGCCCGCAGCACGTCGCACTTGAACGACAGCGCCGCGACCGCCGCCAGCTGCTGCTCCCTGGTCAGCGAGTGCTCGACCACGATGTCCAAAGTGGCCCGTCCCTCACCGGCGACCGCCTGGATGCGGTTGGTGAAGTAGGCGAAGCCCTCCTCGGCGATCCACGGGTACTGCTCCCGCAGAGCTGCCAAACGCTTGCGCATCAACGCACCGGAGAACATCTCGGTCAGACCGGACGCGATCCCGATGACCCACGGTTGCGTGCGCGCGAAGTTCACGTAGGCGTCGACCGCGAACCTCGTGCCAGGCAGCACATGGCGTTCGTCGAGCACCTCTTCCCGCGTCAGCCCAACGGCTTCCGCGAGGCGGATCCAGTTCTCGGCGCCGCCCTCACCCGGCTGCGTGCCGTCGTGCCAGATGATCCGCTCCCGCCACTGGCGGCGGATCTCCGGCAACGGGCAGTTGGAGAGGATCGCGGCGTCCTTCTGCGCGATGCAACGCTGGTAGTACCAGCGGTTCGCGGCCCACGCCTGCAGTTCGTGCTTGCTCAGCTGGCCCGCGTGCATGCGCAGGTGGAACGGATGGCTGTCCCAGTACCGGGGGGCGAGGGCGCGGAGCTCGGCGACGAACTCCTCGGCGGGCACGGCAGACATGGGCGGACACTCCTCGGTCAACCAGGAAGACACGCGGCGAGGCGTTGTGGTGCCGGGGTTCCTGGCCGTGACCAGGAACCCCGGCGAAAGCCGACGTCAGCTGCGAGCCGCGTAGGCGGTGACCTCCATCGGCGTCTCGAAGTCGCGGAAGTCGGGCTTGACCCACTCGCGCTTGACCTCGGGAAGCTTCTGCTCGGTGGTGGTGACGACAACGTTCATGGCGCAACTCCTCGGGTCTTGAGCTGCGAGCCCAAACGACTGGGCGCGCGGCACTTCCGTGGGGCGCGGCGGCGAACCACACGGTATGTCTTCTCACCGGTCAAGGTCTAGACCGTACATAAAGTTACCTAAAGTCATCGGATGGGTGACCCGGTTGGCGGATGCGTTCCCGACTACGCACCGTGGTTGTATCGAGAGGCCCCCAAGTCCGAAAACTCCGATTCGGGCTCGCCGTCGCCGCACGACGCGAAAGTTGAGGGGTCAGCACAATGGATGCTCGTCGAAGTGCTTACGTCGGCGTCCTCGCACTTGCGGTGGGACTGTCCAGCGGCACGCTGGCGTCCGCGACCGAGAGCGGCGCACAGAGTGGTGAAGTCGGCACGATGGCCGTGAAGACCATCGCCAGTGGCCTCAAGCAGGCCTGGAGCATCGACTTCCTGCCGGACGGCACCGGCGTCTTCACGCAGAAGGACGCCAAGACCGTCTCCACCATCACCAAGGACGGCAAGGTCACGAAGGTCGGGGACATCCCCGGCGTCTCGGTGACGAAGGAAGCCGGCCTGCTCGGCATCGCGGTGTCGCCCTCGTACGCCGCGGACAAGACGCTGTTCCTCTACTACACCACCGGTTCCGACAACCGGATCGGCACCTGGAAGATCGGTGACGCCGCCCCGAAGCCCATCGTCACCGGAATTCCGCGCGGCGACCAGTTCCACCACGGCGGCCGCATCAAGTTCGGTCCGGACGGCTTCCTCTACGCCGGCACCGGCGACGGTCAGAACGGTGACAACGCGCAGAACAAGAACTCCCTGGGCGGCAAGGTCCTGCGCGTGACCAAGGACGGCAAGGCCGCGCCCGGCAACCCGTTCAACTCGCTCGTCTACTCCTACGGCCACCGCAACGTGCAGGGCCTGACCTGGGTCGGCAGCCAGCTCTACGTCTCCGACATCGGCGCCAGCAAGGTCGACGAGCTCAACAAGATCGAGGCCGGCAAGAACTACGGCTGGCCGAAGTGCGAGGGCTCCTGCAACACCGCCGGCATGACCAACCCGGTCAAGCAGTGGCCGACCTCGTCCGCCACTCCGTCGGGCCTCACGACCTACAAGGGGTCGCTGTACATGGCGTCGTTGAAGGGCGGCACGTACAAGCTCGACACCAGCGGCAACGGCGGCAAGATCTACACCAACCTCGGCCGCACGCGGGACGAGGTCGCGGGTCCCGACGGTTCACTCTGGGTGATCACGCCCGGCGGCATTCACATCGCCGACGGCAGCTGATCAGGAAGCTCGGCTACCTCGGGTAGTTGAGAACGTCCCTCGCCTCACCCGCTCGGAGGCGAGGGACGTCTCTGAGACATCCGATGACCGTTGTGGGTTACTCCGATGTGTGATTGGGTAAATACGCCCTGCAACCCCGCCGCCGCAGACTAAAAAACGAGCGGACCCAAAGGAGAGCACACATGCGTGCTCGTCGTATCGCGGTGGCGGCAGCCTGTACTGCTGTGACCGCATCCCTGTGCTTCATCCCCGGCGCTTCCGCCCAGGACGGGCCGAGCGCCCAGGCCGTGCGGACCCTCGCCACGAAGCTCGACATCCCGTGGGACATCGAGTTCGCGCCGGACGGCAGCGGCATCTTCACCGAGCGGGACACCAAGAAGATCAAGAAGATCAAGGGCACCACCGTGACCACGCTGGACACCGTGGAACAGGCCCAGGGAACCGGTGGTGAAGGAGGCCTGCTCGGTCTCGCCCTGTCGAAGTCCTTCGCGACCGACAACACGGTCTTCATCTACTACTCCACGGCGAACGACAACCGCGTCGCCAAGATGAAGATCGGTGGCACGCCGGAGCCGATCGTCACCGGAATTCCGAAGAACACCTACCACAACGGCGGTGGCCTGGAGTTCGGTCCGGACGGCTACCTGTGGGCGACCACGGGTGACGGCCAGAACAAGCCGAACGCCCAGAACTGGAACTCGTTGGGCGGCAAGGTTCTCCGCTTCGACACCGCGGGCAAGCCCGCGGCCGGCAACCCTCGCGCCGGCAGCATCGTCTACTCGATCGGGCACCGCAACGTCCAGGGCATCACCTGGATCGGCACCACCGCGTACGCCACCGAGTTCGGCGACGCGAAGACCGACGAGCTCAACAAGATCGAGGCCGGCAAGAACTACGGCTGGCCCACCTGTGAAGGAACCTGCAACGTCGCCGGGATGACCAACCCGGTCAAGACGTGGAGCAACAAGGAGGCCGGCCCGACCGGCATCGCGCTGTACAAGGGCGCGCTGTACATCGGCGCGGTCACCGGCAAGCGCGTGTGGAAGATCCCGGTGAACGGCACCTCGCTCGGCACTCCGCAGTCCGTCTTCACCGGCTACGGCCGCGTCCGCGCCGTCGCCGCAGCCCCGGACGGCACGTTGTGGCTGAGCACGTCCAACCAGGACAACAACGGCTCACCGGGCGCCACCGACGACCGCATCCTCTCCACCGACGGCTAAAGCCAGCCACCCGATCGAGCGCTGCTTGATCCGCACGCAGGGATCCTCAGCGGTCACTTCGGCGGTACGCGGGGTCCCCGCGTGCGGTCAGCAAACACGGATGGGTGACCGGTGGTGTTGGTTGTGGTTACGCTCGGCGGCGCTTCCAGGCCACCAGCGTGGTGCCGCTCAAGACGAGCAGCACGCCTAGGGCGAGCAGGCCGAGCGGCGTGGCGCCGGTGACGGCCAGCGGCGGCTTCGGCGCCTGTGGCGCCTGGGGCGGGTTCGGCTGCTGCTTGAGCTCGTTGTTGTCACCGCCGAGCCAGCTCACGTCGGTGTCCTCGTAGGTGATCGCCTCGTCGCGCGAGTCGGCCACCGTGTCGGGCAACGTCGGGTACTGCTGGGTGAACTGCGCCTCGGGCATCGGCGTCTTCGGTGCCTTGTCGAGGATGACGCCACCGAGGTGGAAGGTGAAGATCAGTTCCTCACCGTCCTGTTCGTACTTCCGCTCGAACTTGAAGTCGCCTTCCTTGTACGACTTCAGGTACTCGGTGAAGACGTCCTCCGGCTTCCAGGGCGTGCGCGCGGGCCACTGGTCGGCGTTGCCGCTGCCGATGATCTTCGCGTACGCACCGGGCCTGAGCTCGTTGCGCTGCCTGATCCACTCGGCGGCGACCCGGCTGTGGTAGACGCTGCGCAGGTCCTGGTACTCCGGCGCGGTGTTCACCGCCTTCTCCACCTCGGGGATGATGATCGTCTTGATCAGGTCGAAGTTGTGCTCCTGCACGGCTTTCGGCTGCGTGCACGGCGGTCCCGACGGCGTGGTGATCACCAGCGGCTCCGCCTGGATCTTCAGCGGCGCGTCGAGGATGTAGAGCTCACCGCCGCTCTCCCGCACCGATGCCGGTGCCGCCTCCGCCCACACGCGGTGGCTGACCCAGCAAGGCGCTCCGTTGACGTGCTGCAACGAGTCCCAGAACCGCTTGCCTACCGGGTTGTCCGGCACCATGATCTTGGACATCGTGCGCTTCATCCGCAGGTCCGCCTGCAGCAGCACACGTCCCGCATCGGTCTTGGCGAGCTGCGGGTCGACGATCTTGTCCGGCTGGTCCGGGTTCAGGTTGACCCAGAACGACTGCACCGGCAGCGCGAGCCAGGTGAACAGCGCGTCGGACGTCAGCTCGGCGGTCTCGAGTCCGCCGGATGAAGGGTTCTCCTCCTCGTCGAGGTTGTCGTCGGCCTCGAACGCGTACTGCACGCCGTCCGGTGAGTCGGAGAGATACCGCAGTTCCATCGTGGAGAAGTCGATGCCGCCCGGCCTGCGCGGCGCCCCGTCCACCTTGCCGTCCGGCCTGGCGGACCGCCGCTGGAAGTCGTCGTCCGCGTCCTGCACCGACCTCGCCTCGGCCGGGTTGCGGCCGGCCCGGTCGAACATGTCGTTCGCGGCGCCCTTGGCCGGCACGTTCGGGTTGGGGTTCAACAACTTCGTCGACGGGCCAGGGGTCGGCTTGACCGGAATCGTCCCGACTCCCTTGGCCTTGCGGACCTGTGGCTCCTCCAGGCCAGCGGCCTTGATCGCCTCGATCGTCTTCTTGCTGGGCTGCTGGCCGAAGAGGTACTGGATGCGGTAGCCGTGCTGCTTCGCGAACTGCGCGTCCTTGGCCAGCTGCACCGGGTCGATCGTCTTGCCGGCCTTGAACTCGTAGATGATCTTCTCTTTGTGGTTGATCGCGTCGTAGAAGCGACCGGCCACCGGCTTGCCCTGAGCGTCGCGGAGCTGGTCCTGGCAGATCCAGTCGTTCCCGCCGAGCCCGATCTCCTCGGTGATGAACTTCTCGAAGCTCGTGCCCTTGAAGTCGTTGCCCATGTTGGGGATGTAGCTGTTGAGCCAGCGACCGTACGCGAGCTGCGCGCTGGGCTTCTTCCCGACCGGGTTGGCGTTCCAGTCGTCGAGCTCCTTCTGCTTGCGCGCGACGTACCGGTTCCACGCCGCGTACGCGTGTTCCTTGGTGCCGGGCGTCTTCCCGGTGGTGTCGACGCCGTAGCCGGGCAGCTCGTCCGGGTCGTCCGGCAGCTTGAGTCCCCGCGCGTTCTCACCGGGGTTCTCGTAGTTGTAGCGCCCGCCCTTGCCGGGCGGCGGGACTCCGTTGCCGAAGCCGGGCAGCTGGTTCCTCGCGGGCACCGGCTTCGTGATGTTGAACATGTCGGCGCACCGCTTCGCCGACTGAGCCTGCGCGGGCGCGAGTGGTGTCGCGCTGACGAGCAGGACGAGCAGGGCGGCGGCCACCAAGGCTCGGACGCGAGTCATGTTTCCCCCCTAGAAACTCGACTCACGCACCGTGGCACGTCCGTAAAGTGGCGGTGGGCGGATAGCCGCAAAGATCCTCTGAATGGCTCAGCCCGTTGCGCCCCAGAACAAGGGATGACCTGATGACCAGCGCGTGGCGCGAGGAGATGCAACCGAGGCTTGCCGGACTGGGAATTCCACTCGACTTCTCCCAGAACTCGTTGGCCCGCCTGGAAGTGATGGTCGCCGAGCAACCGCACCTCGCGCTCGCGGCCGCCGGCTACCTCGGCGAGGCGTTGATGCGAGTGGCCGGTGGTCGTTGGGAGATGACCGATGCCGGTCCGGTCGTCCACTTCGACCCGGCTCTGGAGCTGCCGCCGTTGGCGGTGCTGGACCTGGTCGCGAGGTCGGTCGAAGCGCACGACGAGATCACCCGGACGGTCGCGGCGTTCCGGGACCGCGACCCCGGGTGGTCACCGGTGAAGGAGCACACTCCCGCGGTCGACTGGATCGACGACTCCGCTCATCCCCAGCACCCGTGGCTGGTGTCCTGGCTGGCTGCCCGCGCCGAGGCATTTCCACAGTGGACGGTCGACCACCCCGGGCCGTGGGACTTCACGCCGGAGTCGTTGGAAGCGTTGGAGAAGCTGGTCGGGTCGAACGGTCTGTCGTCGGACGAGTTCGTGGAAGGCGCGGTCTGGTATCTCGGCGAGGTCGCCGTCCGCCACCGCGGTGCGCGGTGGAAGTACCACGTGGACGAGCTCGGCTACGCGGTCACCGGCGATGCCTACGCCAACCGTCCCTACGTGGACCAGAACCATCCGGACGGTCACGCCGACGTCCCGATCTCCATGTTGAAGACGGCTGTCCGGCTCGGTGAGCCCGGCATCCTGCGCGACCGCTTCGCGCGGTTCCGCTAGTTGCGCGCGGCGGGCATCCTGCGGAGCTGGTCCAGGACCGCGGGATCCTGCAGCTGCATCCACTGGATCACCTCGGTGTAGGTGGCGCACACCGTCTCCGGCTTGTCGCACACGTACCCGAGGAACTGCTCCATCGCGCTGGAGAACGCCGATCCGTTCCACTCGTTGAAGTGGTTGCCGATCACGAGCGGCGCGCGGTTGCCGTTCAACGCCGCCTGGTGCACCGACTTGTAGGTGTCGAAGACGATCTGGGTGAACTCGGGTGCGCGCTCCGGCTGCTCCTGGGCGCCGTTGAGCGAGTACCAGAGGTTGAAGTCCATCATGACGACCTGCTTGCCCAGCGCGGGAACCCTCACCTCGGGCATCGGGAACTCGTAGACTCCGTTTTGGACGGACGGCCACTGCACGCCCAGCGCGACCTTGCTGGTGTCGTAGACCAGCCCGTGCGCGGCCATCGCCGGGAAAGCCTGGTCCCACACGCCTTCCAGGCACGGCGTCCGTCCACCCCGGACGGCGTCGGCCGGCAGCTTGAACCCGGCGGCGCGCGCCTGGTCCACGATCTGCTTGAACTGGTCGAGCTCCTGGTTCCACGCCGCGGTGTTCCACTTGTCGACCGACGGCTGCGTGCCGCCGGAGCAGAAGTGGCCGTTGTAGTGCGTGCCGATCTCGTGCCCGTCGTCGAGCACCTGGTTGAGGTAGCCGATGCGGGCGGTGATGTCCTGCCTGCTGCCGCCGAACGAGATGTCGTTCGCGCCGCGCTTGAGCCCGGCCGGCGGCTGGTACTGGTTCGCGTCCTGGTCCGCCAGCATGTACACGCCGGACAGCAGACCCGTCACGTGCGCGTTCTTCTGCTTCGCGATCGGCAGGACCTTGTCCCAGTGCTGCTTGGACACCGCGCCGTCGAACGAGAACAGCACGAACTGCGGCGGCTTCTCACCGGGCGCGAGCTTGTGCATCCACGGCTGCTTCTGCAGCTGGGCGGCGGTGGGAGCGGGCACCGTCGGCGTCGGGCCGACGTCTTTGGGGGCGGGCAGTCGCGGCGCCATCGGCAAGGGGCCGGAGTCCGCCTGGCTCTCCTGGTCCTTGTGCGGACCCAGGGTCATCACCAGCACGAGGGCCAGCGCGAGTGCCACGCCCGTGGTCAACCATCCCCACCGTTTCACACTAAAGGAGACGGATGGTCACCCGAAGGGGTTGCTTCATCACCCAACGGGTTCGGCGATCACCACTCGGTTCGCCTCGTAACCCTGCTGCCCGCCGATCCAGGTGCCACCACAGGTGACCAGCACCAACCGGTGCGGGCCGCGCGGGCCGAAGAACTCGACGGCGCGCGCGGGAAGCTCGTCCTTCCGGACAGTCTCGATCTGGGTGATCCGGAACGTGAACTGCTTCCCGGCACTGTCCGCGATCACGATCTCGCGGCCGTTCTGCGCCTGCCACAGCTCGGCGAAGGGCCCCTTGGCGCCCTTCCAGTCGACGTGCCCGGCCAGCACGGTCGCGCCCTCGGCACCCGCCAGCTCGGTGCCCCACCAGGTCGCCTCGCCGATGCCGTCCGGCACGGGTAGCACGCCGTCCTTGACCTCGCGGCGGACCAGCGTGGCCGTGCCGCCCGCGGGGAGCTTGACCGAGCCCGGACCCGCTTTCGGTGGCGCGGGCTGTTGCTGGGTCGGGTCGGCTGGCTTGGCGTTGGCCGTGTTCGCGCCGCCGATCAGTCCGGTGAGGTCGGCGCCGCGGCCGGTGCTCAGGCTGTCCGCGACCGGGCCGGCGCCGACCACGGGAACCTCGTCCGCGAGCGCGCGTCCCTTGAGGACCTCGGTCTCGGACGTGGTGACCAGCACGCTGGTGGCGGCGATTCCCGCCACCAGCACGCCGGTCAGAAAAGCCCTCGGACTCACTGCCTGCGCCACACCAGGAAGCCTGCCAGTGCGGCACCGAGCAGCACCAGACCGCCCACCGCGAGCATGAGACCCGGACGCAGCTGGGTGTCGAACGACGCGGTCGCGACCGGCGTGTTGCCGTCCTGACCGGCCGGGATCGTGCTCGGCACCACCGGCTTGTTCGGCTTGTTCACCAGTTCGAGCGCGAGCGTCTGTCCTGCCGCGACCGTTCCGCACGAGGCGGGCGGCGCCTTCGGGTCGAAGAACTCCTCGTACCCCTTGGGAGCGGCCACCTCGACGAGGCAGATCTCCTGCGGGGTGCGCAGGCCGGGCACCTCGACCGTGCCGTCGGCGCCGGTCTGCAGCACGATCGGCTTGCCGTCGGTGCCGACCAGGTCGCTGTCGTCCTGCTTCTTGGCAGGCGACGTCTGGTCCTTGCCCGTGACCTTCAGCGCGACACCGGCGATGGCCTTCTTGGTCTCCGAGTCGATCTTCGTGATCTTCACGGCGCCCGGAGCGGTCTTGGCCTGGCCGGTGGCGTTCGCGTTCAGCTTCTTCTCGCCGCCGGTGGTGACCATGCGCTGCATGTTGTCCGTCGGGATCGGCTGGTGCACGACCGGCTTGTCGGCGGGGGAGTCCGCCACGGCCGCGACCGAGGGCTTCGGGCCGGTGGGGACGATCTTGATGGTGGCCGGCCCGCCGTCGGCGCCGGTCTCGACCTTGCCGCCGACGCTGCCGTCGACCAGCGTGGCGTCGACGAGCGTGAAGTTGATCGGGGCCTTCGGGACGCCCTGGCCGTTGGCCTTGACCAGCGACACGGTCCAGCTCGACTCGGTGCCGATGATCAGCGGTTCCTTGGGCGCGGTGGCGCTGAGCGCCCACGGGCCGCGGTTCGCTTCGGCGTCGGCCTTGAGGCGCGCGACGGTGTCCATGACCGACGCCGGCAGCTTCGAGGCGTAGAAGGCGCTGTCGTAGGCGAGGAACTTCTGGTCGTCGGTGTCGAGCCGCACTGGGCCGTCGACCGGGGAGGTCCAGGTGTGCAGCAGGTGCGCGAGCGCGGCGGCCTCGTCCGGCGACTTGGTCGTGGAGTAGCGCAGCAGCAGGTAGGAGATGTTCGCCGCGATGTCGGGCGCAAGCTCCTTGCCCGCCTTCGTCCGCAGCGAGTCACCCTCCTTGTAGGGGACGCTGCTGTCCGGCGCGGGCAGTGCGTACTGCACGCACCACACCTGCTTGTCCTGGTAGATGTATGAGCCGTGCCACTCGCTGCCCGGCACGGCGTGGGACTGGCGCTCTGACGCGTTGTGACCGATGCCCTTGACGCCGACTGCTGTCGCCGTCGCGGTCGTGGTCAGGAGCACGAGCCCCGAGACCACCGCCACGCCGGCGAGACGTTTCCAGCCCATTTTGGATCTTGGTCCCCTCTGACCTGTGGTAATTCCGCGTGCGAGCCTGTCGGTACCCCACACCGGGGACAAGCCGCCACGAGGGGGAAGTGTGTCGTCACTCTGGGTGTGAACGTGATTGAAATGTGACGCGGCTTACGCACTTCGGGAGTGACACGCCGCGACACGCCGTTGTCTCACTACGCTCCGGAGTTAGCGCAGTATTTGCGCACGTGTGATCGTCGTCGGGGGTAAAGTCGTCTTTACCGACGGGAACCGGGCACCGAGCGTGCTCGTTGTACCCGTGACGGCGTAAAGCAACGCCCCAGGAGGACCAGGTGCGCTCGAGCAGCAACCCGGCTTTCCGTAACCTGCCGACCGGCGGCGGGTACGGAGGCTACGCAGGCTTCGGCCAGCCAGACCAGGCTGGCTACCAGCAGGCCCCGCCACCGCTGACCAGCGAGCGGCCGATGACGATCGACGACGTCGTCACCAAGACGGGCATCACGCTCGCCGTGGTGGCCGTCACGGCGGTCGTCACCTACCTCATGCAGTGGTCGAATCTGCTCTTCCCGGCCGCGATCATCGGTCTGGTGCTCGGCCTGATCATCTCGTTCAAGCGCGTCCCGAGCCCGCCGCTCGTCATCGCCTACGCGGCCGTCGAGGGCGTCTTCCTCGGCGCGTTCAGCGGCATCATCGGCAAGCTGATCGACCGCTGGACCCTGGTCCCGGGCCAGGGCGTCGTGGTGATCGGCCAGGCCATCATCGGCACGCTCGGCGTCTTCGCCGGCATGCTCGTGGTCTACAAGACGGGCGCGATCCGCGTCACGCCGAAGTTCACCAAGTGGATCACCGGCGCGATCATCGGCGTCGCCGTCCTGATGCTGTTCAACCTGATCATGAGCTTCTTCACCGTCGGCGGCCTCGGCCTGCGCAACGGTGGCACGCTCGCGATCATCTTCAGCCTCGTCTGCATCGGTCTCGCGGCGTTCAGCTTCCTGATCGACTTCGACGCGGCGGACCAGGCGATCCGGGCCGGCGTGCCCGCCAAGTACGCGTGGCAGATCGCGTTCGGTCTCACGGTCACCCTGGTGTGGCTGTACACCGAGATCCTGCGCCTGCTGTCGTACTTCAACTCGGACTGATCCGAGGGCCACGTCAGGAGGGCGCTTCGCTTCGGCGGGGCGCCCTTCGTCGTTTCCGGGGGAATGGAATGACCAAGCGGTTCGAAGAGGCGATGCGGATGATGCGCCACCGCGACCCTCAAATGCAGGAAGACGGCTTTGGCGTGCTGGAGCCGCACGCCGCCGAACACCTGGACGAGCTGATCGAGGCTTTTCGCGAGGAGCAGGACCGCGGGCTCAGGGCGTGGTTGTTCGAACTGATCGCGGCAGCGCGCGACTCGAAAGCGTTGCCGCTTCTGGTACAGCACCTGGTCGATGACGACCTGCGCGGGTACGCGGTGCACGGGCTGGTGGTGCTCGACACGAAGGAAGCACGCACCGCGCTCTACCGAGATCGGGCGAACGGTGAGGACTAGGCCCGCCAGCGCACGTCCGGCATCTCCGTGCCCACCTTGATCAGGCAGTTCGTGCACAGAGCGCCTGCCTGCGCGCGCGACACCCGTTCATCGGGCACCGAGTGCTCGCAGACGGCCTCGTAAAAGCTGCGAGGCCCATCGGCTTGATCGAGAGAGAAAGCATGGCATTGCAGGTCGTATTCGCTTTGCCACCACACGTACGGCATGTCCGACCCTCCTTACTCATCGGTAGGGACGGACTCCCCCTCGCCTGATGACGCCGTTGCGCGACGATTCATCTCATCGGCAGAAAGGTGGCAGGCAAGTAGCTCCGTTCGGGTGAAGCGGAGCCACTTGCAAGCGTCAAATTGCAGATCTTGAGCACAAAACTATGGGGAGATCCCAGGAAAGCCCAGATCAGCTGAGGCGCTCGATCACCATTGCCATGCCCTGGCCACCGCCGACGCACATGGTCTCGAGACCGAACTGCTTGTCGTGGAACTGCAGGGAATTGATCAAGGTCGTGGTGATCCGCGCGCCCGTCATGCCGAACGGGTGGCCGACGGCAATAGCGCCACCATTCACGTTCAAACGGTCCAAATCGATTCCGAGGTCCTGGTACGACGGAATGACCTGGGCCGCGAACGCCTCGTTGATCTCCACGAGGTCGATGTCCGAGACCGACAGACCGGCGAGAGCCAGTGCGCGCTTGGAAGCCTCGACCGGGCCGAGGCCCATGATCTCCGGCGACAGGCCGGAGACGCCGGTGGAAACGATCCGGGCCAGCGGCGTGAGGCCGAGCTCGCGCGCCTTGGTGTCCGACATGATCACGAGAGCGGCGGCGCCGTCGTTCAGGGCGCAGCAGTTGCCGGCGTTGATGCGGCCGTCGGGGCGGAACACGGGCTTCAGCTGCGAAACGGCCTCGTAGGTGACACCGGCGCGCGGGCCGTCGTCAGCTGACACGACAGTGCCGTCCGGCAGCGTCACGGGCGTGATCTCGCGCGCCCAGAAGCCGTCCGCGATCGCCTTCTCGGCCAAGTTCTGCGAGCGGACGCCGAACTCGTCCATCTCCTGCCGCGAGACGCCCTTCAGCAGGGCCAGGTTCTCGGCGGTCTGGCCCATCGGGATGTAGATGTCCGGCACGACGCCCGAGACGCGCGGGTCCTCCCACGACGAAGCGCCCGATGCGGCGACCGAGGCCGTGCGCGCCTCGGCGTCACCGAAAACCGGGTTGTGCGTGTCCGGCCACGAGTCGGAGCTGCCCTTGGCGAACCGCGACACCGTCTCGACACCGGCCGAGATGAACACGTCGCCCTCGCCCGCCTTGATGGCGTGCAGGGCCATGCGCGTGGTCTGCAGTGACGAGGCGCAGTACCGCGTGACGGTCGTGCCGGGCAGCGAGTCGTGGCCGAGCAGCACGGCGACCACACGCGCCATGTTGAAGCCCTGCTCACCACCGGGCAGGCCGCAGCCGAGCATCAGGTCGTCGATCTGCGCGGGGTCGAGCTGCGGCACCTTGTCGAGCGCCGCCTTGATCATCTGCGCGGCGAGGTCGTCCGGGCGGACGTCCTTCAGCGAACCCTTGCCCGCACGACCGATGGGGGAGCGGGCAGCGGAGACGATCACGGCCTCAGGCATCACGAAACTCCTCGTTGAGAGTCAAGGTCGCCGTCGAGCCTAGTTAACGCCCGCTCACCCCGGCCAGCGCACGTGACGAGAATTCCGGAACTCACGCGTGCCGTCTTTGCAGCCACGCCGGGACCCTCGACTGCCGCAGCGCCAGAGCCGCGGCCGACCGCACCGGCAAAGCAGCCGGAGCCCAGCCCGGCCACAGCCCCGCCACCTGGCACAACGGCGCCAGCAGCACGCCGGCCGCGGCCTCGTAGCCGACCGCGCTGGGATGAAAGCGGTCGGAGCTGAACATGTCGAGGTGCCGCGCCATGAACTCCGGCGACAACAGGTTCGACAACGACACCGGCACGCCACCGGCCCGGCGCACCTCGGCGGTCTGCGCCGCCGCGAGCCGCAGGCTGTACTGCCGCCCGACGAACCGCAACGGCTGCGGAATCGGCCGCACGGTCCCCAGATCGGGACACGTGCCGACGACCACGCCACAACCGATGGCGCGCAGCTTGCGCACCTGTTCGGCCAGCAGCAACGAGGATTCGCGCACGCCCAGCCGCGACGTCACGTCGTTCGCGCCGATGATGATCAACGCCACCTGCGGGGAGCCCAGCACGGCCGCGTCGACCTGCGGCACCAGGTCCCGCGTCGTCGAACCGCTGATGGCGTAGGTGGAGAGCCGCACCGGCCGTTCGGCTTCCTCGGCCAGTGCCTGGGCCAGCAGCACGCCCGGCATCTGCGAGGGATGTGTCACACCCACGCCCACCGCCATCGAGTCGCCGAGCAGTGCCAGCCGCAGCGGGTCGCGGCCGTCGTCGCGGTAGACGCCGTCCGGCGCGGGCCACAGGTGCTCCAGCACCCCGATGGCCAGCCGGGCCCGTCTGCCCTGCTCGGTCAGCAACCCGACCAGCGCCCCCGACAGTCCGCCGAGCGTCGCGGCGGTCATCGCCACCGCTCGCAGCGTCCTCAGTCCGATCATCCGCAACACCCCCTTTCCAGATGAATCGTCGGTACCGCTGTTCGAATTAACCTCCGCAGCCACTAGAGCTAGGCTTCGTTTCGCTATCTCGGAGAGTGGGAGTGGGGAGTAGATACCGGTGGAGTACGTCGAGCACGTCGTCGACCTGGTGGGCAACACGCCGCTGGTGAAGCTCAACTCCCTGACCACGGGGATCAAGGCCACCGTGCTGGCGAAGGTCGAGTACCTGAACCCCGGCGGCAGCGTGAAGGACCGCATCGCGCTGCGCATGGTCGAAGCGGCGGAGAAGTCCGGTGAGCTGCAGCCCGGCGGCACGATCGTCGAGCCGACCTCGGGCAACACCGGAGTCGGGCTCGCGCTGGTCGCCCAGCGCAAGGGCTACAAGTGCGTCTTCGTCTGCCCGGACAAGGTCAGCGAGGACAAGCGCAACGTCCTGAAGGCCTACGGCGCCGAGGTCGTGGTGTGCCCGACCGCCGTCGCGCCGGAGCACCCGGACTCCTACTACAACGTGTCGGACCGGCTCGTGCGGGAGATCCCCGGAGCCTGGAAGCCGAACCAGTACTCGAACCCCGAGAACCCGGCGAGCCACTACCACCAGACCGGCCCCGAGATCTGGCGCCAGACGGCGGGCAAGATCACGCACTTCGTCGCGGGCGTCGGCACCGGCGGCACGATCTCCGGCACCGGCCGTTACCTCAAGGAGGTCTCGGACGGCGCCGTGCAGGTCATCGGCGCGGACCCGGAAGGCTCCGTCTACTCCGGCGGCACCGGCCGTCCGTACCTGGTCGAGGGCGTCGGCGAGGACTTCTGGCCGGAGGCGTACGACAAGACCATCTGCGACCAGATCGTCGAGGTCTCGGACGCGGACTCGTTCGACATCACCCGCCGCCTCGCCCGCGAGGAGGGCCTGCTGGTCGGCGGCTCCTGCGGCATGGCGGCCGCGGCGGCGTTGCGCATCGCGAAGGACCTGCCGGCAGACGCCGTCGTGGTCGTGATCCTCCCGGACGGCGGCCGCGGCTACCTGTCCAAGGTCTTCAACGACCGCTGGATGGCGTCCTACGGCTTCCTCCCGCCGGACTCGACCGGCGCGACCGTCGGCGACGTGCTGCGGCGCAAGGGCGGCATGCTCCCCGACCTCGTGCACGCGCACCCGAACGAGACCGTGGGTGACGCGGTCGCGATCCTGCGCGAGTTCGGCGTCTCGCAGATGCCGGTCGTCAACGCCGAACCGCCCATCATGGCCGCCGAGGTCGCGGGCGCGGTCAACGAGCGCGACCTGCTCGACGCCCTGTTCACCGGCAAGGCCCAGCTGTCGGACCGCCTGGACAAGCACATGTCGCCGCCGCTGCCCACGCTCGGCGCGGGTGAGCCCGTCGGCATCGCCATGAACGCGCTCTCGAACGCGGACGCGGCCCTCGTCCTGGAGGACGGCAAGCCTGCCGGAGTCGTAACTCGGCAGGACATTCTGGGGTTCTTGGCTGGTCGCTGAGCGTGGAGCCCGGTGCGTCCGATAGCGTGACGCCCCAGATCATCAGTCTGTAACCACACACGGCCCAGCCAAGGGGGTTGGAAACCGGATGAACGCTCCGCAGCCGCCAGGAAACCAGTACGGCGGTCAGCCGCAGCAGGAGCCCAACGCGGACGCCACGCAGATCGTCCCGGGAGGTGGCTCGCCCTCCGCGGCGAACCCGAACCCGGACGCGACGCAGGTCGTCTCGCCTGGTCAGGTTCCCGCAGCACCGCAGCAGAACGCGGACGCCACCCAGGTCGTCAGCCCCGGGCAGGTGCCGTCGGCAGCTCCCGGTTCGGGTGGCTTCCCGGCGCAGGGACCCGGCTCCGGCGGGTTCCCCGCCCAGCAGCCGCCCGCGTACGGCGCACCGCAGCAGCAGCCCTACGGGGCTCCGCAGCAGCAGCCGTACGGCGCTCCGCAGTCGAACCCGTACGGCCAGCCGCAGCAGCCGGCCTACGGTCAGCCGCAGCAGCCGTACGGTGCACCGCAGTCGAACCCGTACGGCCAGCCGCAGCAGCCTTACGGCCAGCCCGGCTACGGCATGCCCGCGATGGCGCCGCCGCCTCCCACGGGCTACGCCGAGTGGGGCTCGCGCTTCGTCGGCTACCTGATCGACATCGCGGCTCCGACCGTCGTGACGATCATCCTGTACTACATCATCTTGGGGATCGCGGTCAGCGCTGACGCTCCCGGCCTGCTCTTCCTCGGTGTCATCGTGTGGCTCGCGAACCTCGGCTTCATCATCTGGAACACGGTGATCAAGCAGGGCCAGACGGGCCAGTCGATCGGCAAGAAGGTCGCGAAGATCAAGCTGGTCTCCGAGGAGACCATGCAGCCGCTCGGCGGCGGTACGACGTTCGTGCGCCAGCTGTGCCACATCGTCGACGGCCTGCCGTGCTACGCGGGCTTCTTCGCCCCGTTGTGGGAGCCCAAGAAGCAGACCTGGGCCGACAAGATCATGAAGTCCATCGTGATCAACGCCCCGGAGACCGCTTCGCCCTACGGCGGTGGCGGTTACCCGCAGCAGCCCGGTACCGGTGGCTACCCGCAGCAGCCGGGCACCGGTGGTTACCCGCAGCAGCAGCCGGGTGGCTACGGCCAGCCGCCGCAGCAGGGTTACGGCGGTCAGCAGCAGGGCTGGTAGGCCCTCAAGCAGTCCAGAAGAGCCCCCGGCCTCCATGGCCGGGGGCTCTTTTCACTGGTTGGACTAATGCCGTCGACCGCCAGACGGGTGAGTACCCTTGGGTGATGAGCACCCCTTACGGCTTCGCGACCAGGGCGATCCACGCCGGCCAGGACCCGGACCCGACGACGGGTGCGGTGAACGTGCCCATCTACGCGACGTCGACCTACGCGCAGGACGGCGTGGGCGGTCTGCGGGAGGGCTTCGAGTACTCGCGCACCGGCAACCCGACCCGCCGCGCGCTGGAAACCGCCCTCGCGTCGCTGGAACGGGGCCGCTACGGCCGCGCGTTCTCCTCCGGCATGGGTGCGACCGACGCGGCGCTGCGCACGTTCCTCAAGCCCGGCGACCACATCGTCATCCCGAACGACGCGTACGGCGGCACGTTCCGGCTGATCGACAAGGTCTTCTCGCAGTGGGGCGTCACCCACTCGCCGGCCCCGGTCTCGGACGTCGACGCGATTCGCGCGGCAGTGCGTCCTGAGACGAAGCTGGTGTGGATCGAGACGCCGACGAACCCGCTGCTGAACATCGGCGACATCGCCGCCATCGCCGAGGTGGCGCACGCCGCGGGCGCCAAGTTCGTCGTGGACAACACGTTCGCCTCGCCGGCGCTGCAGACGCCGCTGGAGCTGGGTGCGGACGTCGTGCTGCACTCGACCACCAAGTACGTCGGTGGGCACTCCGATGTCGTCGGCGGTGCGCTGATCACTTCTGATGAGGAGATCGACGCGGCGTTCGGGTTCCTGCAGAACGGTGCCGGCGCGGTGCCCGGGCCGTTCGACGCCTACCTGACGTTGCGCGGCCTCAAGACTCTTGAGCTGCGGATGGAGAAGCACTCGGACAACGCCGAGCTGGTGGCCGACGCTCTGCTGCGGCACCCGAAGGTGAAGAAGGTGCTGTACCCCGGCCTGGAGTCGCACCCGAACCACGCGGTGGCGGCCAAGCAGATGCGCCGGTTCGGCGGCATGGTGTCGTTCCTCGTCGACGGCGGCGAAGAGGCGGCTCTGGAGGTGTGCGCGCGGACCAAGCTGTTCACGCTCGCCGAGTCGCTGGGTGGCGTCGAGTCGTTGATCGAGCACCCCGGCAAGATGACGCACGCCTCGACGGCCGGTTCGATGCTGGAAGTCCCGTCGGACCTGGTCCGCGTCTCGGTGGGCATCGAGTCCGGCGACGACCTGGTGGCCGACCTGCTCGAAGCCCTGGGCTGAGATGCACGCGGGGGCCCCACGTTTCCCTGAAGGAAATGTGGGGCCCCCGCGTGACTTTTTCTACGGCTTCTTGGAGCCGCCGAACCTGTCCACGTTCTCGGCGTTGTCAGCCGTCGGCGCCGACGGGAGGTCGGCGCCGTTGACACAACCGCCGACGAACTCGATCGACTCGCCCGTGCGGACGAAGCGGCCGGCCTCGTCGCAGCCGGCGTGCGCCACGGTCAGGAACGCCGCTCCGGTCAGTGCCGCAGCCGTGGTCACGGCTCCGACCAGCGGAATCACCGCGGCCACGCGTCGTACGAGTGCCATGCCACCTCCCCACGATGTGTATCCCCCGTAAAGCACCATACCGGGGGAACGCCATCAGAGGTTGCCGCGTCGCTCCTGTTCGCGCTCGATCGCCTCGAAAAGGGCCTTGAAGTTGCCCTTGCCGAAGCCCAGCGAGCCGTGGCGCTCGATCAGCTCGTAGAAGACGGTGGGGCGGTCGCCGATCGGCTTGGTGAAGATCTGCAGCAGGTAGCCGTCCTCGTCGCGGTCGACCAGGATGCGGTGTTCCTTCAGGACCTCGATCGGGACGCGGACCTCGCCGATGCGGGCGCGCAGCTCCGGGTCGTCGTAGTAGGAGTCCGGAGTTTCGAGGAACTCGACACCGGCGTCGCGCATGGCGGTGACCGTGCGGATGATGTCGTTGGTCGCCAGCGCGATGTGCTGCACGCCCGCGCCCTCGTAGAACTCGAGGTACTCGTCGATCTGCGACTTCTTCTTGGCGACGGCCGGCTCGTTCAGCGGGAACTTGACCCGGTGGTTGCCGTTGGAGACGACCTTGGACATCAGCGCGGAGTAGTCGGTGGCGATGTCGTCGCCGATGAACTCCGCCATGTTCACGAAGCCCATGACGCGGTTGTACCACTCGACCCAGTAGTCCATCTTGCCGAGCTCGACGTTGCCGACGCAGTGGTCGACGGCCTGGAAGAGGCGCTTCGGCGCACCTTCCGGACGCTTCACGGTAGAGGTGCGGGCGACGTAGCCCGGCAGGTACGGGCCGGAGTAGCGGGAGCGGTCCACCAGCGTGTGGCGGGTCTCGCCGTAGGTCGCGATGGCCGCGAGGCGGACGGTGCCGTGCTCGTCGGAGACGTCGTGCGGCTCCTCCAGCACGGTCGCGCCCTGCTCACGGGCGTGCTTGATGCACTGGTCGACGTCGCCGACCTCCAGGGCCAGGTCGATCACGCCGTCGCCGTGGCGGCGGTGGTGGTCGAGGAGCTCGGAGCCGGGCAGGACGCCGCCGTGGATCACGAAGCGGGCCGAGCCCGACTTCAGCACGAACGACTTGTGCGAGCGCTGGCCGGTCTCGGGGCCCGCGTAGGCCACGAGCTCCATGCCGAACGCCACCTGGTAGAGCCACGCGGTCTGGGTGGCGTTGCCCGCGACGAACACCACGGCGTCCATGGCGCGCACGGGGAAGGGGTCCTTGGTCGCGTCGTAGTCGACCAAGCCCACGAGCTGCCGGAGCTGGTCGTAGCTCACGTCGTCAAGCTGCTGCGTCATGCTTCACAGCATGAAACGGCTTAGCAGGGTGAGCAACAGTCCGCGATTTTGCTGGACATTTTGTATAGTGATCTGTGGCCAATGACCAGCAGAGTGAGCACTCTGACCAGCCCGTGGACGAACTGGACGCGAGGCTGTTGTTGCTGCTCACGGACGAGCCCCGCCTCGGCGTCCTCGAATGCTCCCGCCGGCTCGGTGTCGCTCGTGGAACCGTGCAGGCGCGATTGGACCGGTTGGTCGAACGCGGCGTGCTCACCGGGTTCCCTCCGGCACTCGATCTGGGCGCGATGGGGTACGGGCTGACGGCGTTCGCGGTGGTGGAAATCGCGCAGGGACGACGCGCCGAGGTGTGCGAAGGGCTGGCCGCGATCCCCGAGGTGTGCGAGGTGCACGCGACGACCGGGCAGGGCGACCTCTTCATGCGCATCGTCGCGAGGTCGAACGCGGACCTGCAGCGAGTGGTCGATCACGTCGTGGACGTACCGCACGTGCGCCGCCTGTCGACGTCCATCGCGCTCTCCACACCCGTGCCCCCACGCGTGCGGCCTCTCCTGGAACGCGTGAAGGGCCGGCCACCGAGGTGACCGGCCCTTCGCACGTTTTGTGGCGTGACTACGCCTGGTAGGGCACCGCGGAGATCAGGGTGACCTTCTGCTGCTTGCCGTTCGGCAGCTCGTAGGAGACGGTCTCGCCGTCCTTCGCGCCGTTGAGAGCCTTGCCGAGCGGCGAAAGCGGGGAGTAGACCTCCATCTCGCCGTGCGCGCCCTCTTCGCGGGTCGCGAGCAGGAAGGTCTCGGCCTCGTCGTCGCCCTCGTAGCGGATCGTCAGCACCGTGCCCGGCGCCGCGACACCCTTGGTGGTGGGGGCCTCGCCGACCTTCGCGGCCTGGAGCAGCTCGTGCAGCTGGCGGATGCGCGCCTCCTGCTTGCCCTGCTCCTCGCGCGCCGCGTGGTAGCCACCGTTCTCGCGGAGGTCGCCCTCCTCGCGGCGGGCGTTGATCTCTGCAGCCATGACCGGGCGGTACGCGATGAGTTCGTCCAGCTCAGCCTTGAGCCGGTCGTAGGCCTCCTGGGTCAGCCAGGTCACCTGGGTGTCGCTCACGGTCACCAACTCCTCGTCTTGCTCCGGTGCACACGTGTCACCAGATAGTTCCCGGGCCGGGGGCCCGGAACGGAAAAACACGGCCCGCGCCGGGGCCGTGCTTGAGCGGTAATAGTAACACGGAGACAACGTTCAGCGACGGCGATTTGTTCCCCATCTCGCCGTTTAAACCGCAGATCACCCGCTTGGCCGCTAGCTCGTGGACAAGTAGGGGGGAACCTGGTAGGAGCACCCGAACACCTCGCCGGTGACCGGCGGCTTCGAGGTGCGGACAACTGTTGTCTCGACGACGACGGAATTCCCTGGCGGAACCAGAACTTCGCGCCTGCCCGCTTCGTCCCCGTCCTTGGATCGGGCCCGAATGATGCAGACGGCTGCTCGCTCCGGTTGATCTCGGGAAACCTCGAAACTGACCTTCACGCTGTCGTCGCCGAGGAGGATGAACGTCGTCTGCTTCGCCTCGATCGGCTTTGTACCGAGATTTCGGTAACCGACGAAGGCGACCACGGCACCTACGGCCACGGCTACAGCGAGTAACAGCCAGCGCGCCCACTTGTTGAGCGGCTTGCGCGTGCTGTTGCCGTACCGCCCCTCGGGGAGCGCGCGTTGCGACACTTTCCCGCGCCTCCTGACCCGCTGGGGAACAATGTGGCCTGACGTTCAGTTGTTGAGTGTCGCAGGACCGTTCACACAGGAGGACCACGGGGGTCATGGCCGACAAGCTGCGCCTTATGGCAGTGCACGCACATCCCGACGACGAGTCGAGCAAGGGCGCGGCCACGATGGCCCGCTACATCGCCGAAGGGCACGACGTGATGGTCGTGACCTGTACCGACGGTGGCGCGGGCAGTGTGTTGAATCCGGCGATGGACCGGCCGGACGTGCTCGACAACATCATCGAGATCCGCCGCGAGGAGATGGCCCGCGCGGCCAAGATCCTCGGCATCCAGCACCGCTGGCTGGGCTTCAAGGACTCGGGCCTGCCGGAGGGCGACCCGAAACCGCCGCTGCCCGAGGGCTGCTTCGCCCTGGTGCCGCTGGAGGAGTCCGTCCCGTCGCTGGTGGAGGCGATTCGCGACTTCCGCCCGCACGTCCTCGTCACCTACGACGAGAACGGCGGCTACCCGCACCCGGACCACATCCGCACGCACGAGATCTCGATGGCCGCGCTGGACGCCGCCGCGGATCCCTCGTTCGACCCGTCGCTCGGCTCGGCGTGGGAGGTCCAGAAGGTCTACTACGGCCACGGCTTCTCGCGCGCCAAGCTCTCGGCGTTCCACGAGGCCATGGAGGCTCGTGGTCTCGAGTCGCCCTACACCGAGTGGCTCGCGAACTGGGACGCCAACCGTCCCGACGTGATGGACCGGGTGACCACGCAGGTCGAGTGCGCCGACTACTTCGACGTGCGCGACGAGGCGTTGAAGGCCCACGCCACCCAGATCGACCCGACGAGCCGCTGGTTCGCGATCCCGCAGGACCTGCAGCGCGAGGTGTGGCCGACCGAGGAGTACGAGCTCGTGCGCTCCGCCGTCGACTCGACGCTGCCGGAGAACGACCTGTTCGCCGGAGTTAAGGTCTAGGGGTGAACCCCTGGTACGACACCGTCGCGATCGTGGCTGTGCAGCCGTCGAACTCGAACGAGAACGACAAGGGCGGTCAGGGGGAGGACTTCGGCAAGTCCTCCCCGGTCGGCCTCGTGCTGCTGATCGTGTTCTTCATCGCGGTCTTCTTCCTCGTCAAGTCGATGAACAAGCACCTCAAGCGGGTGCCCGCGTCGTTCGACGAGCCGGCTTCCGACGAGAAGCCGGTCGTGGAAGAGAAGAAGGACTAACCCAGCCTCGTCGCGACCACGAACTCGTGCACCGCCTCGAACGCGGGCGGCTGCTCGGGCAGGTCGGTCGTCGTTCGCGCCACCTGCAGTTCTTCCTGCCAGTGCGCGAGGTCCGCCTCCAGCCGTTCGGGCGCCGGCCGTTGCTGAACCCCCGCCAGCGCCCGGTGCTCGCCGAGGATCTTGGCCTCGATCAGCGCGGTCAGGTAGTCCGGGCCGTCGAGCTCGTCCAGCAACGTCGGCAGGTGCGCGACGACCTCGCCGGTGCGCAGCAGGTGCACGCCGGTCAGCAGCGCGCGGAACGTGTAGAGCAGCGGCTTGATCTCGCCGGTCCGCTCGAACAGCCGCCACTGCGTCACGGCGAACCCGCGGTAGTGGTGCCCGTGCCGTGAGGTCAGGCATCCCGCGGCGAGCGCGGCCAGCTTCCGGTGGCCTTCGGTGGTGTGCACCACGAGAGGTGAGAGCAGTTGCTCCAGCACGTAGCCGTTGGGGCGGGTGAGCAGGCGGCAGAACTTCTCCACGTCGTGCGTGACCAGGTCGATCTCGACGCCGTCGCGCACCCACATGCGCTCCTTGGTCTCCGGGCCGTGCTTCAGCCCGACGACCTCGGCGAGCGGCAGGATGTGCACGCCGCGCAGGTCAACGTCCGAGTCGCGCGACGGGAAGCCGTACAGGTGCGCGCCGGACACGGTCGCGAAGAGCAGGTCGTGCGACTGCTCCGCCACGACCGCGCTCAGGTCCGGAACCTCGTAGCTCACAACGCCCTCCTGCGCACCGAGACCAGCCAATCGTCCACCCGCGCCCGGTCCGGGTCTTCCGGCAGCGGTCCTTCAGCGTTCGCCAGCTCGTCGCCGAGCCGATGTGCCCACCCCACCGCGTCGTCCCAGGGCATCTCTTCGTTTCGGATCTTGAGGAGCGCGCGGTCAGCCGTGATGTCGAGCTCGCCCGTGCGCACGAGGTGCAGACCTAGCAGCCGCAGCCGCACGACGTGCATGAGCTGCTTCGGTTTGAGGTTGCGGCCCGCGCGCGACAGCTGCATCTCCGTCGCGCGCGTGTACGCCCGCACCGCGTACCGGGACAGGAACGCGGGCAGCAGCGCCCGCAGTTCCTCTCCCAGCGGCGTGCAGATCTCGACCAGCGGGCTCACCAGCGTTTCGAGCACGGTCGGGTTCGACTTCAGCGCCAGCTTGCAGAAGTGCTCGACCTCCCAGCTGAGCCGTTCAGGTTCCGGGCCCTCGACGCTCGTCGGGGGCTTGTCCAGGCGCCAGAACTCCTCGGTGGGTGCGACGAACACACCTCGTCTGTCCACATCGGACTCCTCGGTCGCCAGCCCGTAGGCGTGCGATCCGATGATCGCTTCGAGAATCACAGTCGTGGGTCCACCGGTTCCGATTCCAGGGCCAGCACACCGAAAACGCATTCGTGCACGCGCCACAACGGCTCGCCGCGCGCGACGCGTTCCAGCGCCTCGATGCCCAGGGCGTACTCGCGCAACGCCAGCCCGCGCTTGCGGCCGAGACTCCGCTTGCGCAGCCGCAGCAGGTTCTGCGGCTCGGTGTAGTCCGGGCCGTAGATGATCCGCAGGTACTCCCGCCCGCGCACCTTCACACCCGGCTGCGCGCGGCCGGTCAGGTTCTGCAGCGGCTTCACGACCATGCCCTCGCCGCCCTCTGCGGTCAGTTCCTCCCACCACTTCACGCCGGCCGCGGGATCCGCCGTGCCGACGACGAGGTGCCGGGTCTGCTGGAACAACGGTCCTTCGAGCTTGCCGAGCGTTTCCAGGTGCCACAGGTGCGAGCGGTCGTGGAACGTCCGCCCCTCGGCCGCCAGCAGCTGGAACGGCGCGATCCGCACGCCGTCCAGTCCCTCGGTCGGCCAGCAGTACCGCTCGTACGCCTTCCGGTAGGCCTCGGCGTTGGCAGCCCGGTTCGCGGTGCGCACCAACAGTTCCGAGACGTCGACACCACGAGCTGCGGCCATCTCGAGCGCGTTCTGAGCCACTGGAAGCGCGCCGACGGCTGCCGCGCCGACTGCCGCGTACTGCTCGCGGATCAGGCCGGAAGCCTTGGCGTTCCACGGCATCAGCTCGGCGTCGAGCAGCAGCCAGTCGGTGCTGAGCTCGTCGAACAACGGCTTCGCGCCGTCCCGCACGCGGTCCAGCAACTCGTCGCCCAGCGCGCCGTCGAAGAACGCCCGTCCGGTGCGCGTGTAGATCGCGCCACCTTCCTTGCGCACCAACAGCACCGCACGCGACCCCATGTGCTTCTCCTCGCAGATCACCTGTGAGACACCGGCAGCCGCGTACTCCGCGAACGCCTCGTCGGGGTGCTCCAGCACGTCGTCGCGCGCCGAGGTGGCCGTGGGCGCCATCGTCGGCGGCAGGTACAGCAGGTCGTGCGGGTCGATCGCGAACCGGCTCATCACCTCCAGCGCTGACGCCGACTGCTCGGCGCGGATCGTCACGGCACCCATCACCGAGGTCTCGATCCGGCGAAGTCCGGTGACGTCGGTCAACGCCAGCACGTCCGGCGCGCGTTCCACGACCGGCGGCGGGAACGGCCATTCGTTCTCGTACCAGGTCTGGTGCGCCTTGACGGAGACGAGCTCCTTCTCCGGGTAGCGCAACGCGGTCAGCCTGCCGCCGAACACCACACCGGTTTCGAGGCACATCGTGTTGTTGATCCACTCCGCCTCGGGCACCAGCACGTGCCCGTACAGCACCATCGCCGAGCCGCGGTAGTCGTTCGCCCAAGGCAGGCGCACCGGTAGTCCGTACTCGTCGGTCTCACCGGTCGTGTCGCCGTACAGAGCGAAACTGCGGACCTTCGCCGACGCGCGACCGTGGTAGCGCTCGGGCAGGCCGGCGTGCGCGACGACGAGGTTTCCGCCGTCCAGCACGTAGTGGGCGACAAGGCCGTCGCAGAACTTCTCCGCGGCGCGCCGGAACTCGGGGGTCTCGTGCGCGAGCTGCTCCAGCGACTTCTCCAGCCCGTGCCGGACCGTCACCTTGTGCCCGCGCAACGCCCGCACGAGCTTCTCCTCGTGGTTTCCGCGCACGCTCAGGGCATGGCCGTTGCCGACCATGCCCATGGCGAGCCGCAGCACCCCGGGCGTGTCCGGGCCGCGGTCCACGAGGTCGCCGACGAACACCGCCTTGCGGTTGCCGGGCGGGATCGCGTCGACAGCGCGGCCTTCCTCGTCGCGCTGGATCTCGTAGCCCAGCTCGGCGAGCAGCACTTCCAACTCGGCACGGCAGCCGTGCACGTCACCGATCACGTCGAACGGGCCGGTCTCGTGCCTGAGGTCGTTGAGCAGCTTCTCGTAGACGATGACCGAACTGTCCACATCGGACTCCGAGCGCAGCACGTGCACACGCTTGAAGCCCTCTTTGCCGAGGAACTTCAACGACCGCTGCAACGCCGCGCGGTGCCGCTTGACGACGTGCGCGCCGAAGTCGCGGTCCGGGCGCTGGGCGTTGCGCCTGAGGCACACGTCCGTCGGGGTGTCGAGGACGATCGCGACCGGCAGCACGTTGGCCTTCTTCGCGACCTCGATCAGCTTGGCGCGGTCCGGCGCCTGCACGTTGGTCGCGTCGACGACGGTGATCTTGCCTGCCTCCAGCCGTTTCGCCGCGACGTAGTGCAGCACGTCGAACGCCGCAGCGGACGCCGACTGGTCGTTCTCGTCGTCGGACACGAGTCCGCGGAAGTAGTCGCTCGACAGCACCTGCGTGGGGAGGAAGTGCTTGCGCGCGAACGTGGACTTGCCGGAACCGGAGGCGCCGATCAGCACCACCAGGCACAGGTCTGGAATCTTCAGGTCCATCAGTTCTCGTCCCCCGAGCTGAACACCGCCATCTGGGTCGGCGCGCCGCGTTCGGCGTCCTCCGGCCCGATCCCCACGTACCTCACGCGGTAGCCACGCCGCCCCGCGACGCCCTCCGCCCACTGCGCGAACTCCGCCCGAGTCCACTCGAAACGGTGGTCGTTGTGGCGCAGCTGGCCCGCTGGCAACGTCTCGAACAGCGCGTTGTACTCGACGTTCGGCGTCGTCACCAGCACCGTCGCCGGCCGCGCGACCGCGAACACCGAGTGCTCCAGCGCGGGCAGGCGGGACGGGTCGACGTGCTCGACGACCTCCATCAGCACCGCCGCGTCGTAGCCGGCCAGCTCGGTGTCGGCGTAGGTCAAAGCCGACTGCCGCAACGTGATCCGCTCGCGCGTGCGGTCGGGCATGCGGTCGAGCCGCAGCTTGCGCGCGGCCTCCTGCAACGCCTTCGCGGACACGTCGACGCCGTGGATCTCGGTGAACTCCGGCACGGTGATGAGCTCGCGCAGCAGCGCGCCACCACCGCAGCCGAGGTCGAGCACGCGCTTGGCCCTGGCCTCCTTCAGCGCCTTGATCACGGCTTCCTTGCGCTGTGCGGCAAGGGAGATCTTGGGTTCGGTGAGCGCGTTGTCCAGCTCCTCAGGCTCCACCTCGTCGACCTCGGCGAGGCGTTCCAGCGCGGACAGCACCAACGGGCGCTTGCGGGCCAGGTACCTGGTGGTGATCAGCTCCTTGTCCGGGTGCGTCGCGAGCCAGCCGTCACCGGCCTTGAGCAGCTTGTCGACCTCGTCGGCGGCGACCCAGTAGTGCTTGCCGCCGTCGAGCACGGGCAGCAGCACGTAGAGGTGTTTGAGGGCGTCGCTGAGCTTGTTCGTGCCGGTCAGCGTCACGTCGCCGTAGCGGGAGTCGCCGTGCTCGTTGATCCGGACTTCCCAGCCCAATGGCGTGAACAGCCGTTCCGCGAGCTTGTGCGGCAGCGCGGGGATGCGGACGACCAGCGGAATCGGGGTCTGCGCGAGTTCCGGGTAGCTCTCGCTGCGACCGTTCATCGCGGTGCGGAACACGCTGCCGAGCGCGACCGTGAGCAACGAGCCCGCCGCGTACGGCCGGTCGTTGACGTATTGGGTGAGCGTGCTGCCGGGACCTCGCACCAGCGCGATGGGGTCGACTTCGAGGAGCAGCGCGACCGTGCACTCCTCGTTCGTCGCCTTCGGGTAGAAGACGTGCGCGACGCCCGAGCTCGTCGTGAAGGACTGCGCCCGGTCCGGGTGTTTGTGCAGCAGGTGACCGAGATCGGTCGCCGGCTGGTGGGTGGTGGTCATGGTGAGCAGCACGAGGTCGAGTCTGATCGAGAGTCGGTCTCTGCGCTGCTGATTTAGTGTGGATCGCATGAGCAATCGGCTCGCGGACGCGACCAGCCCTTACCTGCTGCAGCACGCTGACAACCCGGTCGACTGGTGGCCGTGGAGCCCGGAGGCGTTCGAGGAGGCGCGCCGGCGCGACGTCCCGGTGTTGCTGTCCGTCGGGTACGCGGCTTGTCACTGGTGTCACGTGATGGCGCACGAGTCTTTCGAGGACGCTTCGGCGGCAGCGCTGGTGAATGAGAACTTCGTGCCGGTGAAGGTCGATCGCGAGGAACGTCCGGATGTGGACGCCGTGTACATGGAGGTCACGCAGGCCATGACCGGGCACGGCGGGTGGCCGATGACGGTGTTCCTGACGCCGGACGCCCGTCCGTTCCACGCCGGGACGTACTACCCGCCTTCACCTCGTCCTGGCATGCCTTCGTTCACGCAGCTCGTCGAGGCCGTGTCGTCGGCGTGGACGTTGCGGCGTGCCGAGATCCTGGATTCTGCTTCCGTTGTGGTGGAGGAGATTTCGCGCAACTCGGCGCCGTTGCCTCCGTCTGCTGTGGACGCTGACGCGTTGGACGGTGCGGTGGTGTCGTTGCTGGGCGAGTTCGATCGCCGCAACGGCGGGTTCGGTGGTGCGCCCAAGTTTCCGCCGTCGATGGTGTGCGAGTTCCTGCTGCGCCATTACGAACGCACTGGTTCGGTCGAGGCGATCTCGATGGCGACGTCGACGGCGGACGCGATGGCCAACGGAGGCCTGTACGACCAGCTCGGCGGTGGGTTCGCGCGGTACAGCGTCGATGCGTCGTGGGTGGTGCCGCATTTCGAGAAGATGTTGTACGACAACGCTTTGCTGCTCCGGTTCTACACGCATCTGGCGCGGGTCACCGAGTCCGAACGGTATGCGCGGGTGGCTCGGGACACGGCTGCGTTCCTGCTCCGGGAGCTGCGGACGGCCGAGGGCGGGTTCGCGGCTTCGCTGGACGCCGACACCGATGGCGTCGAGGGTCTGACCTACGTGTGGTCTTTCGAGGAACTGGGTTCTGCTGCCGCGGCGTTCGGGGTTTCGGAGGAGCCGAACTTCGAGGACGGCAAGTCGACGCTGCGGTTCGTGTCGGAGCCGGGGGAGGACGTGCGGGCGTCGTTGCTCGCAGTGCGTGCCGCGCGGCCGCAGCCTGGGCGGGACGACAAGGTGGTCGCCGCGTGGAACGGCATGGCCATCGCGGCTCTGGCCGAGGCGGGGGCGTTCTTCGGTGAGCCGTCCTGGATCGAGGCGGCTGCGGAGGCGGCGTCGTTGCTGGCCTCGGTGCACCTGGTCGAGGGCCGGTTGCTGCGGACGTCGCGTGACGGTGCGGCCGGGCCGTCGTTCGGGGTGCTGGAGGACTACGGCTGCCTTGCTGATGGGTTGCTGGCGTTGCACCAGGTGACCGGCTCGATCCGGTGGCTCGACCTGGCGTGCGGCCTGTTGGACACCGCACTCTCGCGGTTCGCCGTACCGGGTTCTCCTGGTGCCTACTACGACACCGCTGATGATGCTGAGGTGTTGGTTCGCCGCCCGGCCGACTCGACCGACAACGCGTCGCCTTCCGGTGCGTCGTCGCTGGCCTCGGCCTTGCTGACGGCTTCTCTGCTGGCCGGCGCCGACCGATCGGCTGGGTATTACACGGCTGCTTCGGAGGCCGTGACGCGCGCTGGTCTGCTGGCTGCGCGGGCACCTCGGTTCGCCGGGCACTGGCTGACTGTCGCTGAGACGTTGGTGGCCGGCCCGTTGCAGGTGGCTGTCGTTGGTGTGGACGACACGCGCCGTGCGTCGTTGTGGGCGGCGGCGGTCGCTCATGTGCCCGGTGGCGGCGTCGTCGTGGCCGGTGAGCCGGGCAGCGCCCCGTTGCTGGAGGACCGTCCGCTGGTCGACGAGGCTCCCGCTGCCTACGTGTGCCGTGGCTACGTGTGCGACAGGCCTGTGGTTTCGGCAGACGCGCTGGTCACTTCGCTGTCGGCGAACACCCGCTAGCTGATTGCAGGCGTAACGTCAGTAATGACGTAATCATGTAATCAGGGGTGGTTGAAATGGGACGTGGATGGCGAGGAAGAGGCGGCTGGCAGCAGGCTGACCTGCCGTCGGCCGACGACGCGGCGGCCTGGTTCGCGGGCCGGCTGCCCGACGGCTGGTTCACCGGCGCGCCCGAGGTGATCGTCGACCGCGAGGAGATCACGGTCATCGGCACGCTTTCGCCGTTGGAAGGCGAGTTCGACGACGCCTCGCGCTCCGCGGCCGAGTCGGGCCGCATCGCCAGGTGGCGCGAGGAGACGCGCGACGAGCGCATCGAGATCGCCCGCCAGGCCGAGCACCGCTACGGCCGCAAGGTGGCCTGGGGCGCCGTGCTGGGCGACACGCGCGAGCTGTTCACGCACCTGGCCGTGCCGGTGATGACGCGCCTGCGCCAGCCGGAACGCCAGGTGCTCGACACGCTGGTCGCCGCCGGTGTCGCCCGCTCCCGCGCGGACGCCCTGGCGTGGGCCGTGCGGCTCGTGGGCGAGCACGCGGACTCGTGGCTCGGCGAGCTGCGCGATGCGATGTCGAAGGTGGACGATCTCCGTTCGCAGGGACCGGATCTGTCGTAACCTGCGCGGCGTGGAGCTGACTGACATCGCCGCGTCCGTTGTCGCGCTGGAGCCCGGAGCGTTCGAGAGGTTCGTGGCAGAGGTCCAGGGTCGCCCGTCCGACGAAGTGTCGGCGGCGGCCCTGGTTCTTTCGTCCTCCGACGACATCGAGGTGAACCGGCTGCTCGGCAACCTCCTCTACTACGTCGGCGCCACACCGGCTCTGGAACCGTTGGTGCTGCGCGTGCTCGACGCGTTGGGCCGCGGCGACTTCGACGAGTGGGAAAGCACTCTGGTGCTGCCGATGCAGGACGAGGACGTCCGCCACGGCCTGCCACATCGCTCACGGCTGATGGAGCTCGTCCCCTCGGACTCGTGGCTGCACGGTCTGCTGCAGGTGGTGGACCTGGAGACGCTGGTGGTGCTGCACCCGTTGAGCGGCAACGGTTTCGAGGTGACGATCGGCGGCCTCGGCGACAACTTCCAGCTCCACACGCTGCTCGCCTACCGCCTGATTCCCGCGTTCCTGCCGGGCGAGCCGCCTCTTCAGGCCTGGGTGGAGGCCGCGTCTGTCGGGGAGGAGCTGGAGCCCGCGGGCGGGATTCAGGGCCAGTTCGAGCTTTCCGACGCGTTCGGCGAGACGATCTGGAACGAGGGCCGCCCGGCGGACATCCCTTTGCTGGACGGCGTTCGCGTGGTCGTGCTGGGCGAGCCGGCCTACGCGCGGTCGTGGAACGCGGGCCGCCTCTACCCGCTGATGACGCCGATGGTCGACGTGAATCGGGAGCTGTCCGCCGACGAGACCGCTTCCTGGCTCGCCAAGGTGAAGTCGTGAGTTTTGCTCGTGAGGCTCGGCGGGTGCGGGACGAGTCGCTTCCCCTGTCCACCCGCGTGCTCGCCCTCCGCTGCTGTCTGCGGCACTACCGCCCGATCGGCTTCGACGCGTCCTTCAGCTTCCTGAAGTCGTTGGCGGGCAACGTTCGCGAGGACCCAGCGGCCCTGCTCCTGGCACTGGACCTGCTGACGACCAGCCATGCCGCCTGGCAAGCCGATCTCCGCGCGTACGGCGTACTCCGCCTGTGTACCAAGCAACTCGGACTCCGCGTGCCGCATCCCTTGGCGCCCAACCCGAACCGGCCCTCGCACTGGTACGGCGCTCCGCGCGAGGCCGCCTCTCATGCCGTCTGGTTCTGGTACTCGAAGGGCGCGTCCGCGGACATCGATGTGCATGCTCTCGCTGCGGCGCTGGTGCAGCGCGGCCGGTTCACCTCGGTGCAGCGGTCGATGTTCGAGTTGGTGCGTGCCGACCGAGTCGCACGGTTCGCCGCGGTGGACGGCACCCGTGACTTCCAGACGTACTGCGAGCTGCGGGACTCGCTGTACGTCCTGCGGCAGATGGCGGTCGTCGTCGGTAACGCCTGATCGCCGCGGTCGTGCTCGAATCCGGTCTTCGCGGGAAGTTCGCCTCACCGACCCCGTCAACCGCGCGACCTGGCGTGGTCGTTGCCGTCAAGGTGCACGGCGGTTGTGGTTTCGTATGAGTTCTGGATCGTCCTGCCTCGCCGGAAACCCGCGAAGACCTGCTCTCGGAAGTCAAGCCCTTACGGCGCAACGACTTCCGCCGCAGCGTCAGACCCACTCGCTATTGTTGATTTTGGGGGAACCCGGCCCGCGTCGTGTGTGTGGTGGGCGCTCTTACGCAGGCCGATGGCGCACCCGAGTGCGACCGTGGCAGCACCGAGAGCGGACACGAGAGTGAGCTCCTGAGCGCCCAACAACACGGACGTCACCAGGCCGGACACCGGCATCAGCCCGATGAGCACCCCCGCGCGGTCAGACCCGAGGCGGTTCACGGCGAAGTACCAGAGCCCGAACGCGAGCGCTGTCACCACCACCGCGAGCAGCGCCAAGGCGAAACTCTGCCGCGCGTCCGGCACCCGCCAGCCGCCGAAGAACGTGCCGAGCACCGCCCCGATCCCCGAGGCCAGCAGGCAGGTCCAGGTGGCCACGCCGAGCACTCCGAGGCGGCGAACCACACCCACGGCGAACAGGGTGAAGCACACCTCGCCGGCCATCGTCAGCAACGCCAGTGCGAGGCCTGGTCCGTGCCACGAGCCGCCGCCGGACAACAGCACGATGCCCGCTGCCACCACCACCGCGCCGACAACGGCGGACGTGGTGCGTTGGCGGGAGAGCAGGGCCAAGGCGATCGGGGCGCCACCCATCACGGCGGCGACGAAGCCCGGTTCGGCGTACTGCTGGGCGGCGAGCAGGACGGCGTTGAAGCCGAGCATGCCCGTGGCGACGACGCCCAGCAACGGCGGGATGTCGCGCCACGACGGCATGGGCAGACGGCGGGCCACGAGCAGCAGCACAGCGGCACCCAGCAGATAGCGCATGGCCTGGCCGGTCAGGACCGGGTAGCCCTCCAGCATTCCCGTCACCGGGACCGACGCGCCGACGATCGTTGCCGCTGTCGCTCCCGCGGCCACCCCGAGTTTCATGACCAAGAGCCTCGCGCCGAACTGGTCCAGGTTTAAGCTCCACTTCGATGACTACGAACTGGACCACTTTTCGCGAGCTGCTGTTGCCGGGGCACCAGCGGCGGCGTGGGGTGGAGGTCGAGCTGCGCAGGGCCATCCGGGACGGGCGGCTCACGCCGGGGACGCGGCTGCCGTCGAGCCGGGACCTCGCGGCGCAGCTCGGGGTCGCGCGCGGCACTGTCACGTCGGCCTACACGCAGCTGGTGGCGGAAGGGTTCCTCACCACCAAGAAGGGTTCGGGGACCACGGTCGCGAGCCTCGGGCCCGCCGAGGTGTGCGGAGTGCCGGAGCCGCCGCAGCGGTGGCGGTTCAACCTGCGGCCCGGCTTGCCGGCGCTGGGTGCCTTCCCGCGTGCCGAATGGGTCGCCGCGCATCGGGCGGCGCTCGCGGAGTTGCCGGATGACGACCTCGCCTACCCGGACCCGGCTGGTTTTGTGGGACTGCGCAAGGAGATCGTCGACTACCTGGCGCGGGTGCGGGCGGTCGTCGCGCGGGATGCGGTGATCACCAACGGCGCGGCGGACGGGTTGCAGCTCACGGCGCGCCTCCTCACGGGCAGCATCGCGATCGAGGAGCCCAGCCACTTCGGCGGCGAGGACATGTTGCGGTCTCACGGGCTAAAGACCGTGCCGATTCCGGTGGACGACAAGGGGATCCGGGTCGACCTTCTGTCCAAAACGGACTGTCAGGCGGTGCTGGTCACCGCGGCGCACCAGTTTCCGCTGGGCGTGGTGCTGCATCCCGAACGGCGGCGGGCGCTGGTGGAGTGGGCGCGCGAACGGGACGGGCTGATCATCGAGGACGACTACGACGCCGAGCACCGGTACGACCGGCCCGCGCTCGGGGCGTTGCAGGCGCTGGCGCCGGAGCACGTCGTGTACCAGGGGACGACGAGCAAGGTGCTGGCGCCGGCGCTGCGGCTCGGGTGGCTGGTGGTGCCGGAGCGGTTGCGCGAGGGCATCGTGAACCGCAAGAAGTACAACGACATGGGCACCGCGACGATCCCGCAGGCGGCGTTTGCGCACCTGTTGCGGACAGGTGGCTACGACCGCCATCTGCGCCGTACGCGCGCGCTCTACCGGAAGCGTCGGGACGCGCTGTTGGACGCAGTGGCGGAGTACCTGCCTGCGTGGCAGCCCATCGGCGTTGCGGCCGGGTTGCACGTCGTGTTGCGCATGCCGGACGGGACGGACGACCTCGCGCTGAAGGGCAGGCTTGAGGAACGTGGGGTGCACGTGTGGGCGTTGGCGCAGTACACGCGCACGCCGATGTGGCCCGGGCTGGTGCTGGGCTACGCGGCGCTCACGCCGGACCGCCTGCGCGAGGCGGTCCGGGAGATCGCAGCGGCCTAGCCGGTTGATTCGGCTGGCCGCGCCGCGCCGGTTCCAGGCTGGTTGGGTGTGGTCAGCGGCGATTTGATCAAGAGTTGGCGGTACTTGCAGACGCCGACAGAGCCAACGCCTGGGAGGCAACTGTCAGAGGATGTGCTCGCGCATGGCGTTGGTGTCGACGTCCGCCGCGCCCAGGATGTGTTCGCGGGCCTCGCCGATGGCCGGTCCGGTCAGCGCCGCGACGGCAGCGAACAGCAGGGCAGCAGCGATGATCTTGAAAGCACGCATGGCGTGGTAAACCCCCAGGCAGAACGGTTGTCGCGGCCAGCCTAGCCGCCGACTCCAGAAAATGTCAGTGCTCGGGTGCACCATGAGTACGTGCTTCTTTCCGAAGTAGTCGACACGTCGGCCGCCGTCGCGGCGACCAGGTCGCGCCTGGCCAAGGTCAAGGCGCTGTCCGCGTTGCTGCGCGGGGCGTCGGCCGATGTCGTGCTCGCGGTGGTGTCGTTCCTCATAGGCACGCCGCGTCAGGGCCGCATCGGCGCGGGCTGGCGCACGGTCTTCGACCTGTCGGTGCCGCCGGTCGAGCAGGCCGGGCTCACGGTGGCCGAGGTCGACGCCGCGCTCGCCGAGGTGGCCGCGACGTCCGGCAAGGGCTCGGCGCAGCGCCGGGTCGACCTGCTGGTGGAGCTGTTCGGCCGTTCAACTGAAGCTGAGCAGGACTTCTTACGCCGCCTGTTGACGGGCGAGCTGCGTCAAGGCGCGCTGGAGGGCGTGATGCTGGACGCGATCGCCTCGGCCGCGGACGTGCCGGGCGAGACGGTGCGGCGCGCGTTCATGCTGTCCGGCCGACTACCGGAGACCGCGGTGGCCGCGCTCACCGGTGGCGCGTCGGAGCTGGAGGCGTTCCGGCTGGAGGTCGGCCGTCCGCTGCGCCCCATGCTGGCCTCGCCCGCGGAGTCGCTCGACGAGGCGCTGGCCGAGCTCGGCAGCTGCGTGGTGGAGCACAAGCTCGACGGTGCGCGCATTCAGGTGCACCGCTCGGGCGATGAGGTCCACATCTTCACGCGCACGTTGCGCGAGATCACCAAGACGGTGCCCGAGCTGGTCGAGCTGGTCCGCGGCCTGCCGTGCACGTCGGTGGTGCTCGACGGCGAGACGCTGGCGCTGACCGACGAGGGGAGACCCCGCCCGTTCCAGGAGACGATGAGCCGGTTCGGCGCGCAGGACGAGCGCGAGCTGCTCCTGCACCCGTACTTCTTCGACTGCCTGCACCTCGACGGCAAGGACCTGCTCGACGAGCCGCTGCGCGACCGCCTGGTGGCCCTGCGGCAGGTCGCGGGCGAGCACGTCATCCCGGGTGAGCTGGACCCGTCGCCCGAGGAGGCGGCCTCGGTGGTCGCGGCATCGCTCGGCGCCGGCCACGAGGGCGTGATGGTGAAGTCGCTGGCTTCCCCGTACGCGGCAGGCCGGCGTGGCCGCGCCTGGCAGAAGGTGAAGCCGGTCCACACGCTCGACCTGGTCGTGCTCGGCGTCGAGTGGGGCAGCGGCCGCCGGCGTGGCTGGCTGTCGAACCTGCACCTGGGCGCCCGCGACCCGGACGGCGGCCCGCCGGTGATGGTCGGCAAGACGTTCAAGGGCCTCACCGACGAGCTGCTCACCTGGCAGACCAAGGCCCTGCAGGAGATCGCGACCGAGCAGAACGACTGGGTGGTCATGGTCCGCCCGGAGCTCGTGATCGAGATCGAGCTGGACGGCGTGCAGGTCTCGCCGCGCTATCCCGGTGGCGTCGCGCTGCGGTTCGCCCGCGTCGTGCGCTACCGCCCGGACAAGGACCCGTCAGAGGCCACGACGATCGAGGAGGTGCGGGCACTTCTGCCCACCGCACAACCGAAGCCCGAGGCCTGACGTCAGCTGGAAGCCTGCCCAACGTGGTCGAGCCCTGACCAGAGGTCTCTGACGCCAGGATCGTCTTCGAGAGCCAGATGTTCGTCGTCGCCCAAGGGCTACGGCACCGCGGCACGCGTGATCCTGCCGATCGACCTCGACACCGGGCACACGGTGGCGGCCCGGAGACGATGGTCCGAACCGCACAACAGGGTGGCGACCCCTGTGTCGGGTACACGTTCACGGGCAGGTTGCTCAACGCCGTGCCTGAGCGACCGGCGAACTGGCGCGCGTGATCGAGGTGGAGGAACCCGACGCTGAAGCGCGTGCTGACCGAGAAATGGCCTCACCGCCAGGTCGTGGACGCGCGGAGAGGCTGAAATTCGCGTGCGGCTCACCGGTGATCACCAATAGCGTCGCACCAATGACTGACGCTGCCGCGCTGCTGCGCGCCTTCGACGACCAGGCTCGCTCCGCCGAGTGGACCTTCCCCGAACCCGATGCCACGGTCGAGCGGGACGGCCCATTGTTCCGGGTGTCGTGGCCGCGTCGGCGAGGTTTCGTCGCCGGAGCGCCCGACCTGGGCATCACCGGTGCCGAACTGGACGAGCTCGTCGCGCGGCAACGCGACTTCTTCGCCGCGCGCGACCAGAGCGTCGAGTGGAAGACGTGGAGCCACGACCTGCCGGCCGAGCTACCGGAACGGCTGAAGGCCGCTGGGTTCGCGCCGGAAGAGACGGAGACCGTGGTCATCGGTCTGGCCGAGGACATGGTCACCCCCGTTCACCTCGACGGGATCGTGCTGCGGGAGACCAGGGACCAGGACGACATCCACAGGATGGTCGCGTCGTCGACCGAGGCGTTCGGCAAGGACGTCGGCTTCCTCACCCCCTACCTGACCGAGAAGAAGGACGACCCGAACACCGTCATCGTGGTCGCCGAGGCGGACGGGCGCGTCGTGTCGTCCGCGCGGCTGGAGATCGTGGCGGGCACGGAGTTCGGCGGCCTCTGGGGTGGCAGCACCCTCGCGGAGTGGCGTGGCCGGGGCATCTATCGCGCGCTCATCGCGTACCGGGCCCAGGTGGCGCTCCGCCGCGGACTCAAGTACCTGCAGGTCGACGCCTCGGAGGACAGCCGGCCGATCCTGGAGCGGCTCGGGTTCGTGAAGGTCACCACGACCACGGGTTACGTCTGGCAGCCCAACTGAGACGCTGCGGGTATCGTGGAAGCACGTGCGGTTCATCGAAGGGCATCGACCCTCTTACGACCTGACCTACGACGACGTTTTCCTGATCCCCGGCCGCAGCGCCGTGGAGTCGCGGTTCGGCGTTGATCTGTCCACCTCGGACGGCACGGGAGCCACCATCCCGATCGTCGTCGCGAACATGACGGCGGTGGCCGGGCGGCGCATGGCGGAGACCATCGCGCGGCGTGGCGGGCTCGTCGTCATCCCGCAGGACGTGCCCACCGAGGCCGTCGCGGAGATCATCGCGTGGGTCAAGGAGCGGCATCCGGTCTGGGACACCCCGCTGACGCTCACCACCGGCGACGCGGTGGCGGACGCGTGGAACCTGCTGCACAAGCGGGCCCACGGCGCGGTTGTCGTGATCGACGACGGCGGCAGGCCCATCGGCGTCGTGGACGAGGCGGCGCTCACGGGTGTCGACCGGTTCGCGCGGCTCGGCGACGTCATGAACACCGACGTCCTGCAGCTCCCACTCGGCACCAAGCCGCAGGACGTGTTCGACCAGCTCCACCACAGCGCGCACAAGATCGCGCTCGGGGTGGACGAGGAGCAGCGGCTCAGCGGCGTGCTGACCGAGCTGACGGCGTTGCGGGCCGAGGTCTACAAGCCCGCCACGGACGAGGACGGCCAGCTGCGCATCGCGGCCGCGGTCGGGGTCAACGGCGACGTGCGGGCCAAGGCGGAAGCGCTGATCAAGGCCGGGGTGGACGTGCTGGTCGTGGACACGGCGCACGGTCACCAGGAGAAGATGATCGCGGCGTTGAAGGCCGTCAAGGAGGCGAATCCGAGCGTCCCGGTGGCTGCGGGCAACGTCGTCACGGCGGAAGGCGTGCGGGATCTGGTCGAGGCGGGCGCCGACATCATCAAGGTCGGCGTCGGACCGGGCGCGATGTGCACCACGCGGATGATGACCGGCGTCGGCAGGCCGCAGTTCTCCGCGGTCGCGGAGTGCGCGAAAGAGGCGCGCAAGCTCGGCAAGCACGTGTGGGCGGACGGCGGCGTGCGGCACCCGCGCGACGTGGCGCTGGCGCTCGCGGCGGGGGCCAGCAGCGTCATGGTCGGCAGCTGGTTCGCGGGGACGTACGAGTCGCCCGGTGACCTGCAGCGCGACGAGCGCGGAAACCTCTACAAAGAATCCTTCGGAATGGCGTCGAAGCGCGCCGTGACCGCCCGTACGCGGAGCGACAACGCGTTCGATCGGGCGAAGAAGGGCCTCTTCGAAGAAGGCATCTCGACTTCGAAAATGCGCTTGGACCCGGTGCGTCCGAGCGTGGAGGATCTGCTGGACGCGATAACGTCCGGTGTGCGCTCGGCCTGCACGTATGCCGGTGCGAACTCGCTGGAGGAATTCCACGACAAGGCGGTTCTCGGCATCCAGTCGGCGGCTGGATTCGCGGAGGGAAGGCCGCTCCCAGGGGGATGGTGAGATATGGACGAAGCGGTAGAAGTAAGAGATCTCCGCAAAGTCTATAAAACCGGACAAAAACCTGCGGTGGACGGATTGAGCTTCACCGTCCGCCGCGGTGAGGTCTTCGGCCTGCTCGGCCCTAACGGGGCCGGCAAGACGACCACGGTCGGCGTCCTGACCACGCGCGTCCGCCCCACCGCGGGGCAGGCGTTCGTGGAGGGCGTCGACGTGGTCGCCGACTCGAAGCGCGCACGGCAGCTGCTGGCTGTCGTGCCGCAGCGAAACAACCTCGACCGCTCGCTCAACGCGAAGCAGAACCTGCTGTTCCACGCGGCCTACCACGGCATCGGGCCGGCGGAACGCAAGAAGCTCGCCGACGACATCCTCGAGCGGATGGGCCTGAAGGACCACGAGAAGGCGCTCGTCGACACGTTGTCCGGCGGGCAGGCGCAACGGCTGATGATCGCCCGCGCGCTGATGCACCGTCCGAAGGTGCTGTTCCTCGACGAGCCGAGCACCGGCCTCGACCCGCAGGCCAGGCTCTTCGTCCACGAACGCGTCGCCGCACTGCACGCGGACGGTGTCACGGTCGTGCTGACCACGCACGACATGGACGAGGCGACCAAGCTGTGCGACCGCGTCGGCATCGTCGACCACGGCAAGCTGCTCACCCTCGACACGCCTGCCGAGCTGACGAAGAGCCTGCCCGGCAGCAACACGGTCAGCGTCACGGTGGGCCTGAACGGCCACGAGCCCGCGAAGATCACCCAAGCTCTGTCCGAAGTGGACGGAGCTCAGCGCGTCGAGGAGGTCGGCAGCATGTTCCGCGTCTACACCGACGTGGACACCTCGGTCACGCTGCCCGCGGTGCTGAACGTGTTGCGGGACCTCGACGTCCTCGTCAGCGACGTCGCGATCGGCAAGCCCAGCCTGGAAGACGTCTTCATCCACCTGACCGGCAGGGAGCTGCGGTGAGCCAACTCAGGACGTTCCAGGCGATCCTGTGGCGCGACGTCTTCGTCACGGGCCGCGAGCTGCCGAGCTTCCTCGCGCAGGTGATCATCCAGCCGTTCTTCACCCTCTTCATCTTCGCGAAGGTGCTCGGGGACGTGGGGTACGTCCAGGGGAACTTCGCCCACGTGCTCCTGCCCGGCATCATCGCGATGAACGGGTTCCTCGGCGCTCTGCAGAACACGACACTGCCGCTGGTGCTCGACTTCTCCTGGACGCGGGAGATCGAGGACAGGCTGCTCGCGCCGATCTCCATCCCGCTCGTGGCGGTCGAGAAGATCGTGTTCGGCGCGATCCGCGGGTTCTTCGCGGCGTTGCTGATGGTGCCGGTCGGGTTCATCATGCTGGACGTCTCGTGGCCGTGGGAGGGGATTCCCGGCGCGCTGCTGGTGATCGTTCTCGGTTGCCTCGCCGGAGGTTCGGTCGGCATGGTCATCGGCACGTCGGTTCCCGCGCGGCGCGTCAACATCATGTTCGCGGTCATCCTGACCCCGTTGCTGTTCACGGGTTCCGCGCAGTTCCCGTGGCCGTCGCTGAGTGACAACCTGCTGTGGTTCAAGGTGATCTGCGCGCTCAACCCGCTGACGTACGTGAGCGAGGGCATGCGGGCGGAGCTGGTGCCGGACGTGCCGCACATCCCGTTGCCGATCTCGCTGCTGGTGCTCGTGGTCGCGATCGCGGGCTTCGGCGGTCTTGGCTTGCGCGGCTTCATGAAACGCGCGCTCGACTAAAACCACGAACGGCGCTTTCCTGGACCTGCCCGGCGGTCCTTCCCGCGCGTTCACGCAGATCGCCGTGATCCTG